>DATEAK010000157.1:0-17622 GCA_035288405.1 bacterium
AAAAGCTGCTGGCTCCCGCATCCAGGGCCAAGGCAACTTGTTCTCCCACCCGATAGCCCGCCCGCTCAATCGCCTTCAAAATGAGGTCCATGGCTTCCTCGTTGTTCTTTACGTTGGGCGCCACTCCCCCTTCATCTCCAACAGCCGTGGAGTACCCTTTTTCCATCAGTACCTTTCTTAACACATGGAAGACCTCGACACCCATTCGTAGGGCCTCGGAAAAGCCCTGCGCTCCCACAGGCACGATCATGAATTCCTGCAAGTCGACATTGTTATCGGCATGGACCCCGCCGTTGAGGACATTCATCATCGGCATCGGGAGCACGCTCGCAGACACCCCTCCCAGGTAACGATAGAGAGGAAGGTCCACCTCTCCAGCCGCCGCTTTTGCCACGGCCAGAGAAACTCCGAGAATCGCATTGGCCCCCAACTTCCCCTTGTTTTCCGTGCCATCCAGGGAAATCAAGGCTCGATCCAGATTCTCTTGATCCGAGGCCTCCATGCCGATTACTTCTTCGGCAATGGGACCATTGACGTTCTGGACGGCCTTGCGAACCCCCTTACCTCCATATCGGCCGGGGTCTCCATCGCGGAGTTCCAGAGCCTCGCGCTGCCCTGTCGAGGCGCCCGAGGGGACCGCAGCCCGGCCCCAACTCCCGCTCTCCAGTTCGGCCTCGACCTCGATGGTAGGATTGCCCCGGGAATCGAGAATTTCCCGCGCGTGAACCTTCGTAATGATGCTCATGTTGGCGCTCCGTTACTGAGAGAGACTGTGCAAAGCCCGCTCGCTGGCCTCGAGGGTTTTCTCGACTTCCCGCTCCGTGTGGGCCATCGAAACGAAGAGAGCCTCAAACTGCGAGGGAGGCAGGTAAATCCCCTCCTCAAGCATGACTCGAAAATAGCGGCTGAATCTTTCCGTGTCAGCACTCTTGGCACTGTCGTAATCGGTTACCTTTTTCTGAGTAAAGAAAAGGGTGAACAGGGATCCCACCCGGTTCAACTGACAAGGGATCCGAAATTCCTGCAGTTGGTCTTGGAGACCCCGGCAGAGCTGCCCCGTAATTTGGTCGATGTGGGCATAAACCGCATCATCTTCCAATAGCTCCAACGTCTTGAGTCCGGCTGCCACCGCCAAAGGATTTCCGGAAAGCGTCCCGGCCTGGTAGACCGGACCGGAAGGGGCTACGATTTCCATGATCTGCCGCTTCCCGCCATAGGCCCCGACGGGGAGTCCTCCTCCGATGATTTTGCCCAGGCAAGTCATGTCCGGAATCACACCATAGACCGACTGCGCACCGCCGAACGCCAGACGAAATCCGGTAATCACTTCGTCAAAGATGAGCAAGACACCATATTGAGAAGTGAGATCTCTCAGCCCCTGAAGGTAACCGGGTGCCGGAGGAATTACCCCCATGTTGCCGGCTACGGGCTCCACGATCAGGCAGGCGATTTGGCCCGCTTCTTTTCGAAGCACCTGTTCTACAGCAGCCAGATCGTTGTAAGGAACGGTGAGGGTCAGTTGAGCCAGTGCGGCGGGGACTCCCGGGCTGTCGGGAATTCCCAGCGTGATGGCGCCGGAACCCGCTTTGACGAGCATTGAATTGTCGTGACCATGGTAGCAGCCGGCCATTTTCAGAATCTTATCCTTTCCGGTATACGCCCGGGCTACCCGAATCGCACTAATCACCGCCTCGGTTCCTGAATTCACCAGCCGTACCATCTCCACGGACGGAACGCCTTGCACGATTTTTTGAGCCAAGAGCACTTCATTTTCCGTGGGGGCACCGAAGCTGGTTCCCCTGTCCGCCGCATCCTTGATGGCGGCGATCACTTCGGGATGGGCGTGACCCAGAATCATGGGACCCCAGGAGCCCACGTAATCGATGTAGGATTTCCCGTCCACATCGAAGATCTGGCATCCGCCCGCCCTGGCGACAAATACCGGGTCCCTGCCGACAGATTTAAAAGCTCTCACCGGGCTGTTTACCCCGCCGGGAATCACCTGCCGGGCCTGAGAAAAAAGGTCTCTCGATCGTTCAGACATGAAGGCACCTTAATTGGTTAAGTACTTATCGAGCAAAGGAGCAAGTTCCAAGCGCGCGGTGGCCGGAATCTTGTCTCGCGCTGTGATGATGGCATCCTTCAGAGCATGGGCGCAGCCACAGGTCCGATCCGCAGGAATCAGTCCCACGGCTCTGCGCACGATCTTCTGAGCCTGGAGAACGTTTCTGTTCAAGGTCTCGATGACTATCTCCACCGTTACGTCCTTGGACCCTTCGTGCCAACAATCATAATCGGTGACCAGAGCCAGCGTGGAATAGCAGAGTTCCGCTTCCCGGGCCAGCCGCGCCTCCGGCAGATTTGTCATGCCGATCACGTCGACTCCCCACTGCCGGAAAATGCGGGACTCGGCTCGAGTGGAAAACTGGGGGCCTTCAATGCACAGATAAACCCCTCGATCATGCACCTTCGCTCCCTCTTCCCCTGCGGCACGCGCCAGGATCCGGCAAAGATCCGTGCAAACGGGATCTGCAAAGCCCACATGAACGACAAGCCCCCCGCCGAAAAAAGTCGAAGGCCTGCCATGGGTTCGATCGAAAAACTGGTCCGGTATTACGATGTGTCCGGGAGCGATCCCTTCTTTCATACTACCCACGGCACTGACCGAGATCACCCGCTCCACGCCGAGCAACTTGAAGCCGAACAGGTTCGCCCGGAAATTGAGTTCCGAGGGCATGATTCGATGGCCTCTTCCGTGCCTGGGCAGAAAGACCACATCTGTACCCCCCAGAGAGCCCACCACGTACTCATCCGAGGGGTCCCCGAAAGGGGTCGAAAGGGTCTTCCGCTCCGCAACGGTAAAGCCGGGCATTTCGTAGAGCCCGCTTCCCCCGATAATGCCAATCCTCGGCGCGCCCAATTCCCACTCCTTCCAGTTGATTTTTAAACTCTAACATCCTATCCCCAGGGAATCAAGCCCTTTGAAATTCACTCGGGACAACTTCCTACGGACTCAACGATCCCAAAACGAGATCCTGCCTTTCTCCAAAACGTCGCTGGGGAATGTCACAGACTGTGGTCCCATATAACAGGGTGTGACCTTTCCCGCCCCTAAAAGAGAGGAAAAAAGCCTGCACAAGTAGAACGCTCGTTGACCCGGAGGGGAGATGCTATAATTGCTCTCGGAGGTGATTAAACCAATGCAACTGCTCAGTAGGAAACCCGAAGTCGTTGATCTGTCCAGTCCGGAGTGGAGCGAAGCTCTGCGAAGGGTCCTTTCGATTCCGCAAGAAGAGCGCGAGATTCTGAAAACCAAGCCATGGGACCTCGTTCTCGATGTCTGGACCTATTTCAAAGGCTATTGCCGAAGAACTCTCCATGTCAAACAGGCCTAGTCCTACTCCCTCTCTCCCTATTCTAGAGGCCCCCTTCCTATGCTTTGAAACGGGCTCTCCCTGCCCGTGATGCCTACCAAAACCTTTTCCATCATCGGGGCGGGCACCGTCGGAACCGCAATCGGGTGCCTACTAGCCCGTGAAGGATACCAGCCGGTGGGAGTCGCGAGCCGCCGGCTGGGCCCCGCCCGCAAGGCCGCCCAGCGCATGGGTGCCCGGTCCTATTCGACGATCCCGGACGATGTTGTCCGGGGATCCGGCTACGTTTTCATTGCCACACCGGATCGGGCCATATCCCAGGTATCTCAAAAGCTTCTCTCCTCAGGATCATTAGCCCCAGGTTCTCTCTTGGCGCATTTCAGCGGGGCCCATTCCTGGGAGATTTTGGGCCCTTGCCGGGAGGCGGGGGTTCACGGTGCGTCCCTGCATCCTCTCTACACGTTCCCCAGCGTGGACTCCGCGATCCAATCGATGAACTCCATCTGGTTTACGCTAGAGGGAGATTCTGGAGGAGTCCGACTGGCTCGCCCCATCGTGCTGGCCCTTGGCGGGAAGATTTTGAACCTTCCCAAAGTATTGACCAAACCTCTCTACCACGGGGCTGCATCCAGCGCTTCGAATTTTCTCGTCGCTCTCATCTCTTATAGTGTCCGCATTCTTCAGTCCGGAGGGCTGGGACAAAAAGCGGCCCTTCGTGCCTTGTTTCCTTTGATACGGGCCACTGTTGACAATGTGGAGCATCTAGGGCCGGCGCGGGCTCTAACGGGGCCCATCGCCCGGGGTGATGTGGAGACAGTCGCTGCGCAACTGCATGCTTTAGATCAACATGCGCCCGAACTCGGCTCTCTCTTCCGGGCCCTTGCGTTGTATACGGTTGGGGTAGCCCGTGAAAAAGGATCACTGGCAAGGGAAAAGGAGCGAGAACTTCTCAAACTGCTTCACACTTAAGAGATGAGCAACTCGGCGATCTGGATGGCGTTTGTTGCAGCCCCCTTGCGAAGGTTGTCGGCGACGACCCACAGATTCAGCCCATTGGGAATCGAGTAGTCCTCCCGAATTCTCCCTACGTAGACCGGGTCGGTGCCGGCCGCATCGAGGGCCAGAGGGTAGCAGTTTTGGCGAGGGTCATCCACAACCACCACACCCGGGGCACGTCGAAGAATCTCTCGAGCCTCAGAGGCAGTCAATTTGCGCTCGGTTTCAATGTTGACGGATTCCGAGTGCCCGTAGACGACGGGAACCCGAACCGTCGTGGCCGTCACTGCAATCGACTCATCCTCCATGATCTTTTGGGTTTCCTTGATCATCTTGGTTTCTTCTTTGGTGTACCCCTGATCATCAAAGACGTCGATATGAGGCAGGCAGTTGAACATGATGGGATGCGGGAAGACTTTTTTCTCCAAGGGATCTCCCTTGAGTAAGCTGCGGGCCTGATCGAGAAGCTCGTTGATGGCTTTCTGCCCGGCTCCCGAGACCGACTGATAGGTGGATACGACGATCCGGCGGATTCGCGCTTGATCGTGCAGGGGCTTGAGCGCCACGACCATCTGGATGGTGGAACAGTTGGGGTTCGCGATAATCCCCTGGTGCTTTTTCGCCGCGTGTGGATTTACCTCGGGGACGACCAGAGGAACATCGAGTCGCATCCGAAACGCGTTGCTGTTGTCGATCACCACCGCGCCAGAGGACACTGCAAACGGGGCGAATTCCTCGCTACGGGACCCTCCGGCAGAGAACAGTGCAAATTCAACTCCCCGGAAGGATTCAGCAGTGAGCTTCTCCACCGCGATTTTTTCCCCTCGAAACTCCAGCCGCGTTCCGACGGAGCGCTCCGAGGCCAGCAGCTTCAAGCTCCGGACTGGAAAGGACCGTTCCTCCAACACGGAGATCATGGTACGGCCCACGGCCCCTGTGGCCCCAGCCACAGCAACTGCATATCCCCGACTCATTCCACTTGCTCCTCCAACACTCGAAACACTTATTTCAAAAGATCCGCATGCTTCTTTGCGTAGGCAAAAAGGTCTCCCGCCTCAAGAATCGGCAGGATATCTCCCAACGGCTTCAGCGGAAACCGCGCTCCCGTCGTCAAGACTCGCAACTCATTTTTCTTCAGATCCACTTCCCCTTCCTGACCCGTCTCAATACGTTCGAAGAGTGCTTCCGGAGTTTCATAAGGAATTAACCAACCACCATTCACCGCGTTGCGGAAAAAAATCCGAGCGTAAAACTCCGCCAACACAACCTCGATACCCGCAGCCGCCAGAGCAATCGGCGCATGTTCTCGTGAAGAGCCACAGCCGAAGTTCTTTCCGGCCACGATAATCGAGTACGGAGAGCGCCCGTTCTGCGGGTCGATAAACGGCACATGACCGTGCGGTAAACCTGCCTTCTCCATCGGAACGCTGGAAAGGGCGAATGTCCCGAGTTTCCGCTTTTCCTCGGGAATCGACGGATTCAAAACCAGATGCTGAGCGGGAATAATCTGGTCCGTGTCAATATCATCCCCAAGGACGTAAATGCGGCCGCGCACAAACTCTTTCATGCCTGTCCTCCCAGGAACTCCCGAGGATCCGTAACACGGCCGGTGATCGCGGAAGCAGCCACCGTGTATGGCGAAGCCAGATAGACCTGAGCCGTTTTTGATCCCATACGGCCCGGGAAATTTCGGTTCGTCGTCGAGATACAGACTTCGGACTTATTCAGCCTGCCCAGAGTATCCGCCGGTCCGCCCAGGCAGGCAGCACAGGATGGAGGCCCGACGTGACATCCGGCTTCCTGGAAAATCGTCTCCAGGAGTTTGCCATCAATCGTTTCCTTTTTCAGGGACCGAGCCACTTCCGAGGTTGCCGGCACAATGAAGGTATCCACCTTCACTTTGTTTCCCTTCAGGATCCGGGCTGCGGCTTTAAAATCGCCGGTCTTTCCACCGGTGCACGAGCCTATGTACGCTCGATCAAGTTTCACGTCTTTTAAGTCCCGAGCCGGAGAGTAATTATCCGGAGAATGGGGCTTGGCCACTCCCGGCTCGATTTGGCGAGTCTTGTAAACCCGGGTGCTGTGGAAGTTGGCGCCCGAGTCATTCGTCACCACCTCAAAAGGCTGGTCGGTTCGCGCCCGAACGTAATTCAGGGTAACCTCATCGGGAGCAATGATTCCGTTCTTCCCCCCAGCCTCAATGACCATATTACATAGAGTCATCCTCTCCTCGATACCCAATGAGTAGACCCCGTCACCGCCAAATTCCATGGTCCGGTAAGTAGCCCCATCCACTCCGATATCTCCGATGACCTTCAGGATCAGATCCTTGGCCATCAGGTAGGGAGGCAATTCCCCTTCGAAGACAAACCGCATCGTCTCCGGGACTTTCAACCAAAGCTTGCCGGTGCCCAATACAAATCCGGCGTCCGTATTCCCTACCCCGGTGGCAAATTCTCCAAAAGCCCCGGCCGTGCAAGTATGAGAATCCGTGCCGAGTAATATCTCACCGGGGCGCGTGTGCCCTTCTTCAGGCAAAGCAATGTGGCAAACCCCTTTATATCGATCCGTCCCCACATCGTAGAAATGAGGGATTCCCTGCTCCCGGACGAATTCCCGCAGGACGTCCACGTTCCGATGAGCCATCTTGTCCGCAGTGAATATGTAATGGTCCGGAATAATCACAACTTTGGAAGGGTCCCAGACTTTAGCCTGCCGCCCGAAATTCTCGTGGAAGACACCGATTGTCCCCGGCCCGCACACATCGTGGGTCATCAAAACATCGACACTGACCCAGATGTTATCCCCCGGAGAAATCTCGCGTTTCCCGGCTCTCCGAGCCAGAATTTTTTCGGTCATTGTCATCGTCATCGCGCACCCTTTCTGCCGAGTTCACAGTTTCATTAGGGTACTCGATGAGGGCGTAGAAAATCAAGGGCGAATCGTTGCCGCCGTCCTGTTGCAGTGCCGGTTAGGATCCGTTTCCCATCCGGTAGACATTGTGGGTTATAAAGAGATCGACGATCTTGGGATCAAACTGGGTACTCTGCTCACTCCGTAGTGTCTCCAGAGCCTGCTGCAGGGTGCGGGCCTTCCGATACGGCCGTTCCCTGCGCATCGCATCGTAGGCATCGGCGACGGCGGCAATCCGGGCCGTTATCGGGATTTCTTCCCCTCGCAATCCCTGAGGATACCCCTTGCCGTCGAAGCGCTCATGATGGAAAAGGATCACATCCAGGGTATCGCGCAGAAATTCAATCCCCCGCACGATTCTGGCCCCGATCAGCGGATGTTCTTTTACGGCATTGTACTCCTCGGGAGTCAGCGGTCCGGGCTTGTTCAACAGGGCCTCCGCAATCCCGATTTTGCCAATGTCATGAAGAAAAGTGGCATATTCCAAGACCTCCAGATCGTCCTTGCTGAAACTCAGGTGACGGGCAATCCCCCTGGCATAAATACTGACCCGTTTGCAGTGGCCCTCGGTATAAGCGTCTTTCGCCTCAATGGCCTCGGCCAGGGCTTTCACAGAATCCATGTTCGCTTTCCTGAGCTCTGCATTGACCCTTTCCAGTTCCCGGGTTTTAATCTCCAGTTGCACCGTACGATCCTCGACCATGCGTTCCAGGTTGCCCCGGTAGGTGACGTTTTCCTCCTCCAATTGCCTCTGCCTCTCCAGCATTTTGCGGTGAACCAGGGCCTTCTGGACGGCGATCAGCAATTCCTCCTTCTTCAGCGGCTTTTTCAGATAGTCAAAGGCCCCCCGTTTCATCACCGTTACGGCCGTGTCCACATCGACAAAACCGGTCAGCATGAGCACCGGAATTTCCGGGTACGTGCTCACAACGTGGGAGAGCACGTCCAGACCGCTGAGACTGGCCATTTTGAAATCGCAAACACACACAGAGACGGAATATTCCTGCAGACTCTCCAGGGCTTCTTCCCCGCTGCCCGCCTCGACCAGATTATAGCCGGATTGCTTCAGGAGCAATCGGAGAGTCTCGCGGATACTCGGTTCGTCATCCACGATGAGAATCGTCTCCGGTTTGTCCTCGGGCAGCGGGCGGAATTTTCCTCGAGATGGCTTCATACGCAAAGATCCATGAGCTACAACGAGTAAGTTTTTCCTTGGGTGAGGAAGGCGATGGGCCGTCCACGTAAACGGCCGACCTCCCGCTTGATTTCCGCCTGATGCTGCGGCTTGGCGTGGTAGAGATAGACGGGTACATCCATGCCATCAAGCTTCTCGAGCTCTTGCCCCATCATCTCGGAAGTCAGGTGCTTGCTCAGCTCGGCCACCTTCCGCATCCGGTTCGGGAAAGATACTTCCAGGATTACGGCCTTTAAATCCCTCACTTCCCTGGCTTTTTTCCAGATCTCTTGGGTGGGGCCCGTGTCACTTGTATACAGAACGGTCGATTTGCTGTCACTGATGAAATATCCCACCGTGGGAACAATGTGGTTTACGCGGACCGCAAGGAATTTTAAATCCCCCACCCGGAAAGAGCGTCCGGGTGTGATCGGATGGAACCTCATCAAGGCCTTTTCGGGGGAAGGGATCTGAGTGAAATCAGGCCAGATATCATCGTTGAGAATGTGGAGCTGCAGGCTGCCAATAACCTCGGGGATCGTGTAGATGTGCAGGTGCTGGTCCAGGTCGCGATTGATGCAGAGAAACGGGATATCCGCAATATGGTCCAGGTGAGCATGACTGATTAAAATCGTGTCGATCCGGGCTTGCTCCTTCAAGGTCAATTCGGAAGCAGCACAGCCGGCATCCAACAAAATTGTATCGTTGATGAGAAAGGTGGTGACCTGGCTCCCCCGGGTATTCGACCCGAAACATCCTAGTACTTTGATCTTCATCGTCCCTCCCTGGACCCTGGGTCCATGAGACTACCCGAATCTCTGCCTTCCCTACTTCTCGGTCATGGAATACACTCCATCCCAGGAGGGTTCCGGGGAAACGGAACTGAATTGCTGGCAGCGCTTTAGGTAAACCCGGGAAGGTCCATCCTTCGGCGCCACCCGCAGGGCCGCTTGAAATGCGATTCCGGCCTGCTCCCACCTGCGATTTTGATAGTGATCATAGCCTCGATTATAAATCTCTAGAAGTCGCATTTCACCCTCGGACAGAGCCCCTATCTTGCACATCACTTCGTAGATGGAGACAGGCTCCGTCTTGCCCATCACCCGGATCACGTCCAACTCTCTCACCTCTACAGCGTCTCTGATGCCCTCCACCGTACTGGCGGCGGCGATAATCCGCGTCCCGTACTCCTTGTTCGCCCCTTCCAGGCGGGAGGCCAGGTTCACCGCATCCCCGATGATCGAGTAGTTCATTTTTCTACTGGAGCCGAAGTTCCCCACGACCATGGGACCCGTGTTGAGGCCAATGCGGATGGCGAGTTCCGGCCTGCCGATCTCCGCCCACCTCCGGCGGATCTGCTGAGCTTTTTCCTGCATCTCCAGAGCCGCCAGGCAGGCTTTGCGGGCATGATCCTCATAATCAATGGGTGCACCGAAAAATGCCACCACGGCGTCCCCTACGTACTTATCCACGGTTCCCTCATGTTCCATGATCACATCAGTCATTTCCGTCAGGAAATCATTCAGTGATTCGACCAGCTCTTCAGGAGCCATTTTTTCGGAAATCGTCGTGAAATTCTGGATGTCGGAAAACAAAGCCGTCAGGTTCTTCTTATCTCCTCCAAGCCTCAAATACCGGTCCGGGTTCTCAATAATCTGGGTGATTACCTCGGGGGCCACGTACTGCCCGAAGGCGCCCTGGATAAACTTTCGTTTTTTCTCGACAGCCACGATGTTGTACACGGTGACCCCCACGTAGACCATCAGAGATCCCAAGAGGGGGTAGACGAGATTGACCCAAAGGCCAAAAAGCCGGAAGAGGTAGTTATTCACCAGAATGTAGCCCACCCCGACGACGAAGGCAAGTGGGGCACCGAATCCCGGCCGCAAATGCGGCAAATTCCAGCTAAGCAGGAACCCTATACCGGCAATGAGGAACACTTCCACCCACAGCATCCAGCCCGGCTTCTGCAAGAAACGCTGGTGGAGAATATTGTCGATAATGTTCGCGTGGATTTCGACCCCGGGAAAAACGTTGGCTACGGGGGTAATCCGGATATCGAAGATCCCCGTAGCGGTAGGTCCCACGAGGACGATCTTGTCCTTAAGCGATTCCGGTCGCACCCTCCCTTCCAAAATATCCGCAACGGAATACGTAGGAAAGGTCTGAGGCCCGCCCCGGTAGTTAATGAGCATTTCCCCATTTTCGTTGACCGGTATTTTGATGTTTCCGATCTCGGCTCTCTCGACCCCGTAGTTTTCCCGGATAAAAAACCGAATGGGCTGGTTCAGGTACTTACGCAGCATCTCAAAACTCAAAGGAGGAAACAGGTAGTCCCTGCCCTCCCGATCTTTATGGCGAGCGACCAGGGGGAGCCAGCGGATGGTCCCGTCCTCATCCGGCTTGAAGTTAAAATATCCGGCTCCGGCGGCAGCCTCCGAAATTCTCTTTATGCTGGCCTCGGCGGCGAAGGCTTGCGGCAGAGGATAATTCATGGCTCCCCGGCTGGAATACCGGACCGTGTTGTATCCCCAGGAGCGAATGTTATTGAAGGAAGCTGCCAGCACGTTTGGATCCGCAAAAGAGATCTCTTTACTGGAAAATTGAAAGAAATATCCAAGGACGGTGCGCCTTGATTCCCCGATGGCGCGGGCGAGCTTGCTGTCATTGTCCAAATCCGCTTCCATTTCATCCACAAGCCCGCTGACCCTTGGGGCCTTGATGCCAAGCCCTTTGAGCTCCTCCCCCAGCCGGCGAATCCTTTCTCTTTCCGGATTCACCTCCGGTTCAGAAAACACCACGTCGAATCCGATTACCCTGACTCGCGCTTCGACCAATTTGTCGATCAACCGGGCCATGATCGAGCGGGGCCAGGGCCATCTTCCCAGAGAATCTAGGCTCTTCTCGTCAATGGCTGCTATGACCACCTCATCGCCATGGAGTTGCTGGCCCCGAGAGAGAAATTTCAAGTCCAGAGCCTTGAGCTCTACCAAATCGAGAAAGTCGATGCGCACAAAGAATACAAGGATTGCGACCAAGGTCAAGAACAAGCCGACCTTCAATCCATTCACCTGAAATAGTTTTCTCAGACTCTTCCCCATAAGGAGACCCGCGTTCTCATTCACTCAATCCTCGCCTGCTTACCGCCAATCGCAGCCCAAGGCGAAATGGAGCGTGAGATGATTCCAAATGCAATTAACAGACGGCGTCTGCTGCCTGCTGCAACGGGACAACTTTTCCTTTTCGAAAGGCCTCCTTGAAAGCCTCTACTACTCGCGCTGAGAACTGAGTGCCTGAGCCCCGGCAGATCTCCTCGTAGGCCGCTTCAAAGCTGAGGGCCTTACGATAGGGCCGATCCGAGGTCATGGCGTCCAGCGTGTCCGCCACCGAGATAATCAGGGCCTGCAGGGGAATCTCCTCCCCTTTGAGGCCATCCGGATATCCACTGCCATCGTAGCGCTCGTGATGATGCCGCATCCCGGGAAGCACGGCCTGCATCTGCCGGATGTGTTCGATGATATCGGACCCAATTTTCGGATGAGCCATCATGCTCTCCATTTCTTCTTTGGTTAGACCGCCGGGCTTGCGCAGGATCTGGTCCTCCACGCCGATCTTGCCAATATCGTGGAGATACGCCGACATCTCCAGGAAGTTTCTCTCCTGCTTAGAAAGACACAGCTCATCCGCGATTGCCAGGCTATAGGCCACTACCCGCCGCGTATGGCCGCCGGTGTAGGGATCTCTTTTTTCAATGGCCTCCGACAAGGCTGCCACAGCGCTTCTAAAGGCCTCTTGGGTCTCCTGGTAGAGACGGGCATTTTCAATGGCGATGGCCACCTGATGAGCCAGAGATTGGAACAGTCCGATATCTTCTTCCTTAAAGCTTCCCCCGTGCAGCCGATTGATGGCCTGGAGCACTCCGATCACCCGATCTTTGATCATCACCGGCACGCAGAGCATGTTGCGGGTGGTGAATTTGCTCTTTTGATCGATGAGTCCGGAATGCCGGAAATCCCGAGAAACATCGGGGACCAACAAAGGCTGCCGGTGTTCCACAACCCAGCCGGCAATCCCTTTTCCTTTTTGGATGCGAATTTCCTTGATCTGGTCTCCTATTTCCCCCAATGCGACCTCAAAAAAGAGTTCCCCGGTTTCCTCATCCAGGAGCAGGAGAGATCCAGCTTCGCACTCCATAAGTTCCACGGCAGCCTCCATGGCCTGGCGACGCACGGATTCCTGATCCAATGAAGAGTTGAGAAGAGCGCTGACCTTGGTGAGCAGGGAGACCTGACGAAGCTGCTCGTGGGAAGCTTTCAGGAGTCCCATGTTTTCCAGAACCACGGCCATTTGACGGGCCAAGCCGGTCAACAGCGCCAGATCCTCTTTATGGAATGGTTCCTGATGTTTCTTGTTGAAAATTTCGATGGCGCCCGTGGTCTTGCCATTTATGGTCAAAGGGACGCACAGAATGCTCTGGGTCGGAGACGAAATCACCTCGTCAATTTCGGGATTCCACTGGGGATCGTGCTGGGGATCCGCGCTCAGGTAAGGCTTGCCGCTCTTCATTACCCAACCGGCGATCCCTCCCCAATTCTGCAAGGTCGTCTGCCGTAGCGTCTCGACTCCGTTGCCCTGGACGGCAGCAAACCGGCACTCCCCCTTGCTTCGGTCCACAACCAAGTAGACCGCCCCCGCTTCTGCGCCAAGAACATTCAAAACAAGCGTCAAAATCCGCTTTAGGAGATCGTCCAGATCCGTCTCGTGGCTGGAGAGAAGTGAAAAATTTTGGAAGACCTGTAGCTGTGCCTTGGATACATCAAGCTGACGAGAGAGAGAGACGGCCTGAAAGCTCAGGTCGAGACAGCGGTCGTGCAAAAACTCCAGTTCACCTGGAGGAGATTCCGGAAGGACTGTGTCAGCGCCCGATTGCACTTCGCCTGCCTCCCTACCAGTACTAACTCCTTAAAAAACATGGAGCTGCCCACGGTTGGCCTAGACTATAGAAAAAAAAACGAAACTTCAACACAAATTTCACTTGCCAAGCCCTTGTCTTTCCAGAACTTGAATGGAATTTCCCCCCTTTTGCTTGGCGCTGTACATGGCCTGATCCGTATCCCGCAGGAGGCTGTCTGGGGTATCTTCACGCACATAGCAGCGCACCCCCACACTCACCGTCACGGAGGCCCGCTTTTCGCAGGCGAGGCGAATTCGTTCAGCCACCTGGAGCGCCCTTTCTTCAGAAGTCTCGGGAAGAATGACCACGAATTCATCGCCTCCGTAGCGGAATGCGCTATCAATATCGCGGCGAACCATTCGGGAAACAATTTCTCCTACCTTGCGCAAGATTTCGTTGCCCTTTTGGTGTCCGTAAGTGTCGTTGTAGAGTTTGAACCCGTCAATGTCAAAGAGAACCAACGTCAACGGGTGATTCTGCCGGTAAGCCCGGCGGACTTCCTGGTCGATCTTTTTGTGGAAGTAGCGCTGATTGTAAAGCTTCGTCAAGTCATCCCGGATGGAGAGATCCCTTAATAGCTTATTCTTCATGGCAAGTTCTGCAGTGGCACGCTTGACCCTCTCCTCCAGATCCTTATAGAAATTCTCCTCTCGACGCCGCAGCCCTTGCTCCCGGATTGCCAGATCCGCCATACTAAGCAACTCTTTTCTGGAAAAAGGCTTAGTTAGATAGTTGTCTACATGGGCATTGGTGAAGGCGTTCACCACAGTTTCCTGGGAACCATACCCAGTCATCAAAATAACCGCACAGTAGGGCTGGGCCGCCTTGATCTTTTGAGTGAGCTGGAGCCCATCCATTTCCGGCATATTCCAGTCCGTCATCATCAGGTCGAATTCCTGATCAGCGGCCAACGCCACGGCTTCTCTGGGGGAACGCGCGATCGTCACTTCGTAACCGGCTGTCTCAAAGAGTTCCTGGAGAATCGAGGTCACTCCATGATCATCGTCAACCACCAGGACCCGGATCTGCGAAGCCTTTTGCACTTCTTGGGATTTGGAAAATGAGGTCATCTTATGTTGCTCCCGCGCCTGACAATACGGAGGACGACGCCGTAGGCAGAGAGATTTGGACCGTGGTCCCTAACCCTTCTTTGCTCTCGACTTCAATCGTTCCCTTGTGACTGCGGATAATTTGATAGCAAATCGCCAGCCCGAAGCCGTGCCCGTCTTTCTTTTTCGAAAAGGACGGCTCGAAGATCCTCCTGCAGACTTCTTCCGACATACCCACTCCTTGATCCTTTACAGCGAGAGCGAGGAGCCGTGAGACGGAATCATAGGAAGTGCGGATGGTGATCGCCCCGGATGACATGGATTCCGCGGCGTTTCTGAGCAAATTAATCAAGACCTGCTCCATCTGGCCTGCATCTGCCAGTAGGGAGGGGGGATGCGGACACAAGTCCAGCTCGATAGTCACGTGTCGAAAGATCGGCTGGGGCTTGAGAAATTCCACCGTCTGATTCACGATGTCATGAAGATTGCAGAGTTCTTTTTGGGTATCTCTCTTGCCCGCATCCAGAAGCTTCTGGGTAAACCGTGTGAGCTTTTCCGAGTACTCCCGAATGATCTTCAGGTGCCCGATGGCTTTGTCCAAAGAGCCACCTCGCAGCAACTCATCCAGAAGTTGAACCCGCATGGTGATTCCACCCACATAGTTGTTTAACTCGTGCCCCACCGAGGCTGCCATTTCGCCGAGCACGGCCAAACGTTCCGACTGCACGAGTCTCTCGCGCAGGGCTTCCGTTTCGGTGACATCCTGCATGTAGACGATGGCGCCGCTCAGTCTATCCCTCTCGTCAAAGAAGGGGTATGTATAGTGGTGAAACATCCGTCCGCTGTTTTCATCGCGACGCTCAAGGAAAGCGGGTTTTCCAGTTCTCAGCGTGGAGACCGATGGACATTCGTGACACAGGTCCTTTTGAAGGCAAATGACCTCCGGATATTGCTTGCCGATTAATTCCCGGAAAGGGATCCCGAAAGACTCTACCGTAGCCCGGTTCGCCATCTGAATCCGATACTGGGCATCGTGAATGATCAAGGGATCGAGGATCCCGTCGAAAACGGCTTCCAGTTTATTGCGGCTGTTCTTCACATTCCGGTAAAGCTGGGCATTTTCGACAGCGGCCGCCGCGTAGCCGGAAAACGCCAGCAAGAACTCCACGTCCTCCTCCGTAAAATGTCCGCGGAGCTTGTTCAGAACCTCGAAGACGCCGATGACCTCGTTCATCTTGTCGCGAAGAGGCATGCACAGGAGATTTCGGGTCACATATCCGCTTGCTTTGTCTACATCCGGATTAAACCGTTTGTCCCGCTTCACATCGGGAACATGAATCACCTCTCCGGTGCGGGCTACATAACCTGCAACCCCCTTGTTGAGGGGAAAGCGAATTTCCTGGCTCGCCATCCCCAGGGCGACCTTCGACCAGATTTCCTTCCGATCCCAATCGACGAGAAACAGGGTGCTTCTTTCCGCCCCAGTGACTTTTGTGGTTTCCACGGCCACGATGTCCAGAAGGCGGTCCAAATCCATCTCGGCGCTGACCCGTTTGGAGACTTCCAGCAGGATATCCAGCCTAACCGCCCGATTCGAAACTTTTTTCTTCCGGGTATTGAGGCTCAATGAAAACCCTCCAGGCATCTTTCTTGAAAGACGCCGGCGATTCTCCGCATACCGGCACTGCCCTAATTTTCTACGACTGCAACAGGACTGGAGGACCGGTCCGGTTGAGGCAAAGCTTCATTGCTCTGGGGCACAGACCTGCCTGGGGATTTGGCCTTCTTGTCAAAGGCGTCCCTCAAGCGCAGATTTTGTTGGGTGAGTTCGTAGTGCTCCAGCCCCCGTTTCACGGTAAGTAATAGATTTTCTTCACACCAGGGAGTGAGAATGAATTGATAAATTTGATCCTGGGCAATCAGATCGGAAACCGCGGGCAGAGCATTTTCCTTGGCAACAATAACACTCAAGACTTCCGGGTGTGTGCGCTTCACTGTTTGAATGAATTCCCCATCGGGACCGCAATCCTGTTCAAAATCGCTCACAATCATGTGAACTTCGCTGTTGTTTTCAATGAGTTCCAATGCCTGGTCCGGGCTTTCTACTGAATACACGACGTAGCCTTCCGAGGTCATAATGGATTCAAGCCTCTCCAGGGTCTCAGGATTGGGACTCACCACGATTACGGTATGGAGAGTCATTTTTCCACCTCCTGATGGGACCAGCCGTACCGGTAGTAACTCTACAGGACCACTTATCGGCTCCCCCCCCGTTAATCTTGACCCATCCCCTGGAAAAAACAGAGTTTCACAACAGTTCCCGTCAGGGGGAAACCATCACAAAATGAGGCTGCCTATTTTTCGCGAGAGATAAGGAGGTGCGGAGTGCGCTGGCGATCCTGACCTTGTCTATCAGGCCGTTAAACCAGCCCGCAGATTTGTTGTCTTAGGTGGCGCTTCCGACACGATCGCCCACTGTGACAAAGATAGGTAGCCACTCTCCAATCGCTTCAGAGAATAAAACGGTAGGCACCTACTGCTCCTGCCAGGAAGTGACCGTTACGGAAGAGGCGCTTCCGGTATATTCGGTGAGAGGGAAGGACGTTCGGGCCACCTTGGAGATGCGGATCTCGTCGATGAAACCGTCAAACCAGCCGGAAAACTCGTTGTCGTTGGTTCCGATTCTCACCGGATCGACGACCGTTTTGAAGGCTCCCCCCCAGGTCTCTGACTTCACCAGGACGCCGTTTTTGTACAGTTTCGCCATGGTTCCGTCGTAGGTGAAGGCCAGGTGAGTCCACGTGTCCAGCGGCACCGTGTTCGGTGCACCCGACAAGAGGATCATTGATGTGGTTCCAATCTCGACCTTGCCCCGAAAATACTTCGAGCTTCCTGACTTGATCGTGCGGAGTTGGAAGCCCTCCTGCCCTTTTTCCACGATCCACAGGTTGTCCTTCACGCGGGGGTAAACCCAGGCTTCAATCGTGATGGCCGAGTTGAAGTTCAAGGAGGCGGCGTCGGGGACTCGCACGAAGCTGGAAGACCCGTTGAAATCCAGGGCGCTGCCGAATTTTCCGCCCGCAGTCCAGGTGGCATTGAAAATGTCCCCATGGTTTCCGTTTGTCGTTCCATCGAAGGCCTTTGCGCCCGAGCCCTCGTTGA
>DATEAK010000158.1:0-6471 GCA_035288405.1 bacterium
CAGCCTCGGTAACCGATGTGAGCCGGTGCCATCGGTCATAGCCGTATGCAGTTTGAGACGTGGTGATCCCACCCGGGTCGATGAGGGCCTTCCCGGTTCGTCTCCCCTCGAGGTCGTAAGTATAGTTGATCGCGTTCCCCAGGGGGTCTTTGAGCTCCAGGAGCTGGTTGATGGGGTTATAGCTCATCTGGATCGAATTCCCCTTCGGGTTGGTGAGCACCTTCAGGTTTGCCGCCGGGTCATAGGTGTTCTGGATTTGTCCCCCGTTGGGTTGGGTGACTTGCGTGGGGCGGTCTCTTAGGTCATAGGTGTACTGCGTCCCGTTTCCGTTGGGATCGGTAACCGAAAGGAGATTCCCCAGAAGGTCGTAGCTAAACTGAGTCACATGGTCCAGGGGGTTAGTGATCGTCGCGAGGTTCCCGTAAGGATCGTAGGTAAACCGAGTCACATCGGAGACATCGGTGCGAGGGCCATCGATCTGGATCAGTTGCCCGAACGAATCGTAGGTGAGCACCGTGGTCCCTCCCACGGGGTCAATCACCTGCGTCAGGTTCCCTTTGCCGTCGTAGAGAAACTGGGTGGCGCTGGGAGGCAGCACCTGGGTCGGGGGTTCCGCCTTGCTGGTCGGGCGGTTATAGGTGAGATCGTAGGTGTACGCCGTCACCGCTCCCGTGGGATCCGTTTCGCTCAAGACGTTCCCATGCGCATCGTAGGTATACGCGGTCGCATACCCGCGCCGGTCCTTGGACAGTGTCTTGTTCAGTTGCTCGTCCCAGGTAAACTCGGTCCTGGTGCCGTCGGACTCTTCGATACTCGAGGTGGCCCCGGTCTTCACGTCGTACCGGTAAATCCTCTGATTCCCCAAGGAATCGGTCGCCGTCGTTTGTCCGGGCTGATCAAAGGAAAGAGTGACGGACTCCCGGCAGCCCGCCTTGCAGGAAGTGATGGCCCGGTCCTGGTTGTCGTAGGTATGGGCTTCCACCTCGTTGCTGTTCTCATCCAGGATGATGGTCAGGTTATGGACATCTTTTGGGTCGGCATACTGATAGGTCCGGGTGGTCCCGTCCGGGTAGGTGGCCTGGGTGAGGTTGTCATTCGCATCGTAAGCATATTGCAAGATGCGGCCCGCCGGGTCGGTGAGAGTCGCCACCTGTTGGTGGTGGTTGTATGTGAATCGGAGCAAGCGGCCCGCGGGATCGGTTACCGAATACAGAAGCCCTTCCGTGTAGGCGAGCTGAAGTGCGTTTCCATTAGGATCTGTGATGTAGAGGAGATGCCCCTCTTGGGGTTCAAAGCTGTAGGCGATCCCATCCTTTTCTCGGTGGAGATACGTACCATCGGCTAATAGCTGCAGGGTGGTCTTCTCCCCGTACAGAGGGGTGTATGTGCCGTTGTTGGGATCCTTCTGGAAGAAGACGGCGCTCCCGTCGGGTTTGGTGATCATCACGCCCCCATCGACCAGGACCTGAAGGAAGCGATGATAGGTGTGGTTCCAACCGTAGCCGACGTGAGTCATGTCGGTGGAGCGGCTGTTGTACATCCGGGTAAATTCCAGAGGGAGACCTCTTGCCGGAATCCCGAGATCCTTCTGCGGGTTGGTAAACATGTTGCCGTTATCGACGCTGACCGGGCAGCCCACATTGGACTTGTAGTTGGGGTCTCCCAGAGACACCAGGGAAGGACGGGAGTTGGGATCGGAGTTGCACAGGGAAACGGGAACCGAGGCGGTGGCTCCTTGGGCGTCTCGGACGGTAGCAACGCCTTTCTGGAAGCCTTCGAGAGCACAAGGCCGGCAGCCCGCCGCTTTTACATGGGGTAAGCGCCAGTCCTCCGGGTTGCCATTAGCTACTTGATAGATAAACTGGACTTGGGTTCTTTCCGGACGATCGCAACCACCGTAACCAATCTGGATCCTTTCTCCCTTACAGTCATAAATTTGCCATTTTATTGTGGTCCACTGGACCCCATCAATCACCGGGCACTTGAGCTCCCCATAGCCCCCCTCCGGTGGGTTATGGCTGACGATAGAGTACAGTGCGTAGGCCGTCTCCCCAGCGTACAACCCCGCAGCTCTCCAAGCCCCCTGGGAGCCAATGCTCCCCACCGTGGCACTCCAGGTATAGGGAGGTATTCCTCCCGTGACGGTGAACTGCTGGGTCGTGCCGCTACCTCCCGTGACACTGGAAGGGCTTAGGCGCAAGGCCGCATGGGATACCTGGAGAAATAAACAAAAGATCGCGAAGAAAGTAAAGATCCAAAAGGAAAGAACACCACTGCGAGGAAACCTCATGGTCGTCTCCTCCGGAAGAGGGGTTATCGGAAAACGTCAGGAGTTGTGCGGGACTGTTCTCAAAGCGAAAGCAAGAGGAGTGCCACAGAAAAAAGGAGGAACTACGAAAAAGAGAATGGGCGTGAGATCAAGGGATTAAGGCTCTTGGAGCTTTTCTGGAAAGTGTCCAAAAGCTCCCGGTGCGATTTATGCTCTCTGATTCGCTGCACATGGGACTGTGCAATTTGCACACGGATTTGTGGATAGGCAGATTGGACGGCGTCGAATTGAAGCGGGGATTCCTCAGACGAACTCGAGATTACTTTTCGTCGCCCTCTTCCCGACCCAGAAGCTGATTGAAGAGATGATCCCAGTTCACCTTTTCGACTTCCTCTTGGGTGATGGGAGGCAAGCTTGCGGGCTCCCCTTGCACGGGCTCCGGCGGGAAAGAAGCAGGCATCGGCGGCAGAGTCGGACGCGGCCCTTTGGATTCGGTGCGCTGGCGCCGCAAGTTACGGTTGGCTTCCGCCAGCCTCTCCAGGGTCACCTGCTGTTTGCGCATGATCTGCTGCATTTTCTGGGCTGAGACGTTCAGATTGCGGGCGTAGTTTTCCAGGTTATCCGAGAGCTGGCGCAAGGCCCGGCTGCTGTCGAGAAACTTTTTGAGACAATCGTGCCTCTGGCTCACCTCAAAGCGGCCGTAGCGCACCGGGCTGATCTCTTTGAGTATTTCGTAGTGGCGCAGTGCCTCCTCATACTTGCCTTGTGCCTGCAGGATCTCGGCCAGCAGGAGGTGGGCCTGGAAGTGATCGGCCTTGCGGGCAACCACCTGGGAAAGGTGATCGAGAGCGCGCTCCCATTGCTGGTTTTGAGCGCACTCGACTCCTTTTTGAAAATGAGCCCGGATATGGCCATCCCGGTTATCGCGGATGGCGAGAAGGATCTCGTGGATTTTGGGGAGGATCTTCATGTTTTACTCCCGCAGGCGGGGGCCCGGCAAAGCGAGCGGATTGAGCAATCAAGCCAAAATTTGAGCAGTATCAAAAAGATACAAGACCTGTTTAGAGCTTCAGCGTGTGTCCCTACAAAAAAATCATAGCAAATTCGACCTGACACTCACAACAGATTTTTTTCGACAAAGATCCTCAACGGCGCGCCACAAACGATCCCTTCCTTCTCCTGTGGTAGCAGAAAAAGGGATGATTTCTTCCTCTTCTCTCAGCTCCAGTGACCGCGCGATCTCCTTGCGCGCTTCGATCCACGCGGACCGGGAAAGCTTGTCCGTCTTTGTGGCCACCAGGACCACAGGAATCCGCCAGTGTTGGAGCCAATCGCGCATCTGGCGATCGGAATCCATACTGGGATGGCGCGAGTCAATCAACAAAACCGCGCCGCGCAGCGTGGGGCGGGAGGAGAGGTAGGTCTCGATGAGTTCGCGCCAGGTGCCGCGCACGGCGGCGGCGACCTTGGCAAAGCCGTAGCCCGGCAGATCGGCCAGAACAAATTCATCGTTGATCTTCAGGAACTGAATGGCCCGAGTCTTCCCCGGGGTGGAGCTCACCCGAGCAGCCCGCTTTTGGTGAAGGAGAACATTGATGAGGGAAGACTTGCCCACGTTGGATCGCCCCGCCACGGCGATTTCGGGAAGGACCGCCTGCGGGTAGTGGTCCGGAGATACGGCGCTGGTCAGGAGCTCGAAACGAGCTGCTTTCATGGGGAATAGCGACTCCAGAGGTCAGGAAAGTTTCTGAATGACCAGTCCGGTCAAAAGCTTCGGGTAAAAATAGGTGGACTTTTGCGGCATCCGCAGCCCGGCCGTGGTTACCTGCCGAATCTCTTCCATAAGAGTCGGGTTCAGGAAAAATGCCGCATCGAATTCCCCGCGGGAGACCCGCTCCAACGCTTCGGGGGCGCTGCGCGTGTAGGCCACGGCCCCTTCCCGCTCCATCTCCTCGATCCGAAGGCCCAGAGCTTTTTCGAAGACGCCGGTATGGAGAACCGAGACTTCCAGACGCTTCCAGACCAACGGAAGGTCCGGGGAGCCGGTTTTTTCCAGGAGCCTTTCGTCTTTCAGAGTGATGACCTGCAGGTTCCCTTGCCGGGAATAAACGCCAAAGCTCTGTCTCCGCTTGGCGAGAGTGGAGAGAAACATGGGAAGCGCCTCCGGAGTCGCCTGGCCATGATCGTTGACGTGGAAATCGTCCTGCAGTCGGGAGAAAAGGGTGTCCATTTGATTTGCCGGCAGTTTTAACAGGCGATGGGTTGGGAAAATGGCGGATCCTTCGGATTCCATCCGGGAAAAGTACATGATGGCGTAATTGTACGGCTGCGCCGCAGCCTCGCCGCGCTCCCGGCGGACTTCATCTCGGATGGCCAGGGCCGTCTCGTAACGGTGATGGCCATCGGCAATGACCGCCTTCTTGTCTTTCATCAGGGCCGCCACCCGCTGCACCAGCGCCGGCTCCGAAACGGACCAGAAGACGTGGCGGACCTCTTCGTTGTCCACGAAGTCCCACAGAGGAGGTTCCTTCTCGGCGCTCAAAAGCGTTGCTTCAATCTCCCCGCCTGGATCCGAATACAGAGACATGACCTGACTCAAGTGGGCGGGACAGGCTCTGCGCAGCGCCAGCAAGTCGGCCTTGGGTTTCGGAAAGGTGGTTTCGTGGGGCATGATCCAGCCGCTGGAAAGTTCTTCCAGGCGCAGGAGGGCAATGAAGCCTCGGCGAACCCGCTCCCGGCCTTCCACAGAGTAGTGCTGGCGGTAGAGGTAAATGGCCTCCCGGGGATCTTCCACCAGGACACCTTGCCGCAGCCAGTCCCCAAAATACTTCCCGGCCCTCAGGAAGCGGTTGTCCGCGGGGCCGTCGCCAGGCAATTCCCGGCCCAGGATCAGATGAACTACATTGTGAGGGTCGAGGTTGTGGAGGCGTTCCCGTTCGGACGGAGAGATGACGTCGTAAGGAGGGGACACGAGATGGGCAATGTCGCGGTACTTTTCCTCGTTGTATAGAATCCCGTGAAACGCGCGGATATCAACCACCTGCCGTCCCCTTTCGCAAAGACTACTCCCTGCTCTTGCCTGTGAGGGCTCCGCGCCGGGCTCCGACTCGGGCCGCGCTGACGAACGCCGCGAAGATCTTCATAGAGTCGGAGTCCTCTTTCCAGTTTCCCTCCGGATGCCATTGCACTCCGACTACGAAACGGCTGCCGGGGTTCTCAATCCCTTCGATGACACCATCCGGAGCTTTGGCGCTGATCGTGAGTCCTGCTCCCAGATCTTTGACGGCCTGGTGATGCTTGCCGTTCACCGACAAGGTTTCCTTCTGCAAAATCCCGTAAAGGAGGGTTTTCTTTTCAATCGCAACCCGATGGGTAAGAACTTCCTTATCGGCATCCTGACGATGCTTCAGACTGTTGGGGATCTGGGTCTGCATATCCTGAAACAAGGTCCCTCCTGCCGCCACATTGAGCACCTGCATCCCGCGGCAAATCCCCAGCAGCGGGAGGTCTCGATCGAGAGCCATGCGCGCCTGCGCCAGCTCACACTCGTCCCGAGGAGCATCGATTTCACCCAAACCGGGCAGAGGATCCTCCCCATAGCGGCAGGGATTCACGTCCGTCCCACCGCTGATGAGAAGGCCGTCCAAGAGATCCATGACGTCTTTCAAGGTCTTCCCATGGAGCACATTGGGAATAAGGATAGGACAAGCTTTTAACTCCTGGATAGCGGAACTATACTCTCGATCCAATAAATCACAGCGATGACCCGGTGAAAACCGGCCCCAACCGCTTTCTACGATGCTAGCGCAGCTGATTCCAATGATGGGTCCCATGTCCGCCCCCTCAATCTCCTATCCGGAACAGGACCAGAGTACTGCGACGGTTTCGCAACTGCTCCTTGTTCATTTGCGCTTGGCGGTCCCGTGGAACTGGTCCAATTCCTCTAAAAGAGATTGGGCCCGCTCATAGCGCTGGCGCCATATGATATCTTTTTTCTCCACTTCGGCCAGGGTGAATTCCTCCTTGCCCATGACCTCGACCACTTGGCGCTGAAGGGTCAGGGCCTCTTCCCGGATCTCCTGTAGGGCAGGCTCTCCGAATTTTTCCAACCCCAGCCTCTTCCGGACCAGCCGACCCAAGGAAGGACCAAACCGTTGGGGCTGCGGTCGGGGCGGAGGCGGTTCTTTGACAGGGCGAGGTTT
>DATEAK010000159.1:0-8518 GCA_035288405.1 bacterium
CCCAGCAAATGGTCAAGGACAGCCTGGATTCTTTTGTGACGGGAAACGCGGAACTGGCCCGGGAAATTTGCACGCGGGATGACCTGGTGGACGCTTTGAACAACCAAATTTTCCGCGAGCTCCTCACCTACATGATGTCCGACCCCACCACGATCACCCGGGCCGTGCACTTGATCATTATCGGCCGCTGCCTGGAGAGAATCGCAGACCACGCAACCAACGTGGCCGAGAGCGTCGTTTATATGGTGCAGGCACGGAACATCAAGCATCTAGCGGAAAAGAAGATCATCGACCAGAGGTAGAGACTACTGTAAATATCGAAACCCAAGCCTGCCTAAAAGGGAGCATCCTTGTACATTTGTTCGATGGCCTGCGCCAGAACCTGATTGAGACTCCGGCTTACAGAATCCACATTAAAAAGGACAATCTTGCTCTCGTCCTGGGTCTCGGCACTCACGGTTTGGGTGGCGCGTTTTTTGGGGTTGTAGATTCGGGAGCTTAACTTGACCCGGGAATTGACCTGGGTGTAGCCGACATTGGAGCGAGCCTCGACCCGGAGCCCCTCGATTGTCCCTTCGACAATGTCGTTAAAGGGAGAATTTGCGTCTCTTGAAGGCTTCTCGTCGCCGGTGAATACTTTCACGTCAAAGCCTCTGAGCCGGAGGTATTCGGCCACAGCCTCTGTAACTTCCTGGGGAATGGGGGCGCGGTCTGTCTTAAACAGATCCGTACCTCCACCCAAGTGAATCCGATATCCCACGTCCGCAGGCGGAACCCTCACGTCTTGGAACAACACCACGGCCAGACGAGGAACTTGGCTCAAGTTTTTGGAGAGTTCAGGTAATTGAACAGGCAGATAGGCAAGGTCCATGCGATACGTTCTGCCAGACTGACAGCCGGCCGTAAAAACAAGCACGAAGATTATGAAAATGGCGCGTAAACTCCTGAGCATGGAAGTCTCCTTTGAAAAAAGCCCGGCCTGTTCTTGGGAAATATAGACCTCTCGCTCAAATCTTAGGAAAATTTTCTGCCCTGTCAACTCATTTCGGTTAGAAGGTGGGGCCGTCTGTCGCCTGCCTCCGACAGACTGAGGAAGGGGCGATCTGGGCTGAGGGCTTACACCCCGTTAAGGGGCAGGGCCCCGATCGCCTTGTGAGTAGTGAGGCGGGTTTATGCAGCCTTTGGGACCAGCTCTCCGGCTTTGACCGTCAGAACAGGGCAAAGCGCCGAGCGGATCACATGTTCTGCCACGCTTCCCATCAGAAGATGAGACAGACCTGTTCGCCCGTGAGTTCCCATCACGATCAGGTCCGCGTCGATTCGGTTGGCCACCGCCAAAATGGCTTCTTCGGGTTCTCCCATACTGATTTCAATTTCCGCTTTACGGCTCTCGGCCAGAAGAGCGGGAGTCTCCGTCAGGATCTGGCCATAGAGCCTTTGCTTCAGTTCGCTAAAGACTTCGTCAATGGGAGCCCTAGGCACATGTGATGTTGCAATGAGCTCTGCTTCCTTCTCCGTAATCACATGGAGAAAGACCACTTCAGATCCATACTGGGCGGCCAGCGCACTGGCATACTCAATGGCCCCTTGACTTGCCTCCGAGAGGTCCACTGGAACCAGGATTTTCTTTAAAGTTTTCATTGTTCTATTCCCTTCTTTTCTTCTCCGGGTTAGGACATAATCGCAACGAGCGTTTCCACCATATTTGTCTCGGTGAGAATCCCGACTACCTTGCCGTCCTCCACAACAGGGAGACTGCCGATCCGATGGGCGATCATAAGTTCCGCCGCTTCATCGATCGGCAATTCCGGGGAAATAGAGATTACGTCGCGAATCATAAAATCCTTGATCTTGACTCGGTCCAGCAAATAGTTAAGTTCCCAGACGCTCAGTGTCGTCGCCTCGGAGGCGGATACTTTTTTCAAGTCCCGGTCTGTGACAATTCCGACCAGCCTGCCTTCTGCAACCACGGGCAGGTGTCGGATCTTCTTCTCATGGACAATTCTCAGAGCTTCACTCAGGGTTGTTTCAGGGGTTACAGTTATAATATTCTTTGTCATTCGCTCTGAAACTCTCATGCCCATTTGCCTCCTCCATCTCTACCTTTGACTACCTGCATCTCTGTCTGAGCACTGATACTCCAAGATCCGTGCCAAGGTTCGTTTCCTGAGCCGATTCTATAACCTTTTGTATTATCAATTAGATATAGACTACGTGTAAGGAAATAAAACAGCTCGAGGGCAAGGACTAGGCGATTTTGGAATGGGGTATTTCTAGATTGGAATAGAACCCTTTGGAAAGGCGAGTAAGAGCATCTATGACCTCGTCTTGAGAAACAACTCCCAGGAACCTTCCTTCGGGATCCACCACCGGAAGGCAGGAGACTCCCTGCGTCAAGAGCAATGCCAGAGCCCGAGTGACAGGAGTCTGGGGGGACAGAAAAGTGACCTCTCGGTTCACTATGCTCTCCACCGGGTCTTCAAGCAATTCTTCATAATGGGGCATGATCGTACGAGTACTGAATCGAAAGTGGCGCAGGAAATCTCGTTTGGACACGATCCCCACTACTTGTTGCTGTTCGACCACGGGGTAACTATCGCAGATCCCACTGCGGAGAAAGAGCAGCCCCAGATCCCGCAAAGACGTGCGAGGAGAGAGAACCGGTGCACCCCGCCGCATGATTTCCCCCACTTGAAGAGCCACAAAAGGGATGAGTTTCCGGGAAATCGATCGTTTCGTGTGGTTCATCTAACGTCTCCTGTTCCCTGGCTCACCGGGACCATAGGTTAAAAGAATAAAGGAGCTTCCGGAATTGTTCCCGATCCTCTCTAGACACTCGGGAACCTATTCGAGCCATCAAGAAGTTTTCCGGATTCATGGCTACGTTCGGCTCGTTGGTTAAATAGGCCTTAAACCCAAACGGAGAGAAAAGGTCCATGAGCCTGCGGCGGTACTCAAAATGGGTGACCTGGTTCCACTCCACATCCCAGTGCCAGCAAAAACCTGTGAGGTAGGCAATTTTCGTTTCCAAGAACTCATCCTCGCAAAAAACCCCAACCATGGACTTAGCCAGGCCGAGCCCTCGCCACTGCCGACTCACCTCTATGGAGCCAAGCTCGTAATAGAGCCGATTTTCATTCCACGGACCAAACCCCTCTTGGGGACCTGGATGTCCGCATGCCGTGTAGCCAACTATCAGATGATCGTCCAAACTAGCCAGGATGAGGTTACCGTCTTCCCATTCTGCGATTCTCTCCAGGTCCGCCTTGGAGCGCAAAATCGAGCGGTATGTCTTGAAGACCCCAATTCCAGGATCGAGCTCAAGTTCCGAGACGAATTCCGGAGTACAGTGGGAAATAACTTGAACCGGGCCGCGGGGAGTGAAAACCTCCCGTTGGTGACCCAGGTATTGGGGAATTAAAATGCTCATTCCACCACCTCCCAAACAACACTTCTATTGATGAAGATATCCAAAAGACGTGCCAAACGAATCCGACATCAGCTTTGTAATCAGTTGCCTGTTAAAGAGTTACAGATCGGCTGGAGAGGAAATCGAGAGGAAGATTGAAAACACTTCCAGATTGGAAGGAATGTAGGCGAATGTGAATCTTAGTTTGCGTCGTACTGCTTGAGTTTCCGCCAAAGAGTGTTGGAGCCGATTTCAAGTTCCTTGGCCGTTTTTAATTTATTCCCTTCGTTCTTCTTCAGTATGGAGAGAATGTAACGCCGCTCCATGTCCCGCAGGGGGAGCACGCGATCGGAACCTAGTTCCATGACCGCAGAAGCCGCTCGTTGTCGGATAAGGTCCTCGGGAAGATCCTGCGGGTTAATCCACTCCCCTTCTGCCATCATCGCGGTGGCTCTCTCAATCGCGTTTTCGAGCTCCCGTACGTTGCCGGGCCAGGGATAGTGCATCAGGACCTGCATGGCAGCCGGGGTGAACCCTCGAATGGAACGGTTCATTTCGACACCGATCTTGCGTAAAAAATGTTCCGCCAGCAGGGGAATATCTTCCGGCCTTTCTCTCAGAGGGGGAATCTGGATCGAGATAACATTCAGGCGATAATAGAGATCGGTGCGGAATTTTCCCGAATGAATAGAGGCCTGGAGATCCGAGTTCGTCGCCGCCATAATCCGGACATCGATTTCCTTCTCCTCGGTCTTGCCCACGGGTCGAATCTTCTTGTCTTCCAGAGATCTCAGGAGCTTGGACTGGAGCCCGAGCCCCATGTCGCCGATCTCATCCAGAAAGAGAGTGCCCCGGTGAGCTTCCTCGAACAGGCCTCTTTTGGCCACGTGGGCTCCCGTGAAGGCCCCTTTGGCATGGCCAAAGAGCTCGCTTTCCAGCAGTCCCTCCGGAATCGCCGAGCAGTTCACGGGGATAAAGGGTTTGTCTTTGCGGGGGCTGTTGTAGTGGATCGCCTTGGCCACCAGTTCCTTGCCGGTACCGCTCTCTCCTAGAATCAGGATGTTGCTGGAGGTCGAGGCCACCCTTAGGATCAAGGAAAAGAGCTCCTGCATTTTCTTACTGCGCCCGATGATATTTGCAAACTGGTAGCGATTCTCAACCTCCTGGCGTAAACGGATGTTTTCTTTGCGCAGGGCCTGCTCCTCAATGGCCTTGCGCACCACGAGAGAAACCTCATTGAGCTTAACGGGTTTGGTGACGAAGTGATAAGCGCCGGACTTGATGGCCTCAATAGCCGTCTCAATGGAGCCGAAAGCCGTAATGATGATGACCATCGTGGCTGGTCGAAGTGTGCGGATCTCACGGAGCAACTGGATCCCGTTCATCTCCTGCATCCGCAGATCGGAGAGGACCACGTGGAAATCGGTCTCCTCGATGAGGTGGAGGGCCTCCTGACCGCTGCGCGCCTTCTGCACCCGCCACCCCTCCCGCGTCAGTGAGTCCTGGAGAAGAGCAAGCATCTCCTCATCATCGTCTACGACCAGGATATCCGCGCTATCCATCCAGACCCCCATCTTCATTGGTAGGCAAAGAAACGACAAAGAGGGTGCCGCGCCCCACCTGGCTGTGCACCTCGATGTAGCCGCCGTGATCCTCGACGATGTTTCGGCTGATGGCCAGTCCCAGTCCGGTGCCCCCGCTCTCGGAGCGGGTCGTGAAAAACGGGTCGAAAATCCGGGAAAGGGCCACCTCGGGAATACCGCTGCCCGTATCTTCCACTTCCAGCCTGGCCATTTTCTTTCCCATGCCGGCCGTGCTGGTCTTTACGCTTAACCGGATGGTCCCATCATCCTGGCTCGCTTGCAGGGCGTTGACCAGCAAATTGACGACGACTTGTTCGATCTGGTGAACATCCGCTTCCACCATTGGGCTGGGCTGCGGTAATTCGACCAGGAGGTGTACCCCCTTCCGTTTGATCTCTCTCTCCAGGAGGCCCAGTGCCTGGGTTACGGGCTGCGAGAGGGGAATCACTTGCTTCTGCTGCCGGTGGCTGCGGGTGAAGTCGAGGATCTGCTGCAACAGGCCGGTGATCCGATCAATCTGCTTCAAGATCACATCCAGGTCTTTTCGGGCACTGCTCCCGGGAGCCGTTTGCTGGGCCAGGAGTTCTGCTCTTCCGGAAATGATATTGAGCGGGGTGCCGATTTCATGGGCAATTCCCGCCGCCAACATCCCCACGGCCGCAAGCCTCTCGGAGCGGCGCAGCACATCCAGATACTTGGCCTCGGCCTCAGCCCGGGCCAGCGCCCGAGTATGCTCTCTCGCCTCATCAACCTTGACCTGCTGGTAGACATCGGAATAAAGATAGACCGACTCGTAGAAGAGTTCATCCAGCCGACGCATCCCCAGAAGGAGAACAGGGAGATTATCGGGAAAAGACTCCTCAAGCGCCAAGGTCACGGCCTCGCGCCCCACGATCATGGCCCGTAAAGTCTGAGAGAGGTGAAAATCCATATCGCTTCTCATCTTCGCCAGACGGCCTAGGAAGGAGCGAAGTGCGTCCTCCTCTCCGGTCTCCAGAGCCCGAATGAACGCTTCCACATGCTGGGAGGTCGTCTGCACCAATTCCTCATAGGGCCGGGATCTGTAATCATCGAGTGACTTCCGCATGTCTCTGGCCCACGTTTGCACAATCGCATCCTTGTGCTTCTTTAGAATCTCGGCCAACTCCGCGCCTTTCACCGAAGTAACCTCCTTTTTTTATCTTATCACAATACGGAAGAAGGTGGAGTTCGCCTGGCTCTTCTCGAATCGAGAGATCTCTGGGGTCCGCAAAGACAATGGAAAAGAGGGACTCCGTGCTTTACCGGCTAACGCTCTGCAGGGGCTTCTTCCAATCGCACATTCATAGCAACTCGGCGTCCGCTCCGCACAACCTCCAGGCTCACCACGCTGCCCATCAAGCGTTGCCGGACGGCACCGATCAGATCTTCAAGCGAGCTGATCTTTTCTCCCCCCAGCCCGACGATAATATCTCCCCCGATTAGGATGCGCGTGACGCCCACGACGACCCAGCGATTTCCTCCTCTCACACCCGCCTTCTCGGCGGGCCCTGCCCGATACACCTGTGCGACAACGACACCCTGGCGGACCGGCAGTTTTAGAGCCTCCGCCAGTTCCGGGTTGAGCGTGAATGCGGAAGCGATTCCGAGCCAGGGCCTGGCCACCTTCCCCTTCTCAATGAGCTGCTGAGCCACCTGTTTGGCCGTATTGATGGGAATGGCAAAACCGATCCCCTGCGCCCCGCCGCTGGTGGAGAATATGGCCGTGTTGATCCCGATCACCTCTCCCCGGGAATTTAACAAGGGACCGCCGCTGTTCCCGGGATTGATCGAAGCATCCGTTTGAATCACCCGGCTAAGTTCCGTGCCTGGCGTCGTGGCCAATTGCCGGTTCAGAGCGCTGATTACCCCTACGGTGACCGTATGCTCCAAGCCAAACGGATTCCCGATGGCAATGGCCATTTGCCCTACCCTGAGCTTGTCCGAATCTCCCAATGTCGCCACCCGCAGGTTGCGGGGCGGTGGAATCTTGATAATCGCCAGATCGGTTACAGGATCCCGGCCCACGAGCACCGCCTTGACCTTTTTTCCCCCAACCATGGTGACTTCCAGATCCCGGGCTTCTTCAACCACATGATTGTTGGTCAGAATATATCCTCTGGGATCGATGATAAACCCTGAGCCCTGACCGGATCGAGGAATGACATCCATCCAAAAGTTCATTTCGAGAGTCGTAGCCACGATATTCACCACCGCCGGATAGGCCTTTTCATAGACTTGAGTGATGACCTCTTCGCCGGCAATCGGAGCGGAGACTCGAGTTATGGGAACAGGTCCCCATCCCGACCCGGCGGATGGATGACCAGGCGGGCGCTCAGAGGAGAGCGGGAACACTCTTGCCTCAGCGTCCAATAATGAAGTAAAGCTGAAGGCCCCCCCAAGCAGGCCTATCAGAATAAGTGCGCAGGCGACAGGCCCCGGACACAGCCGTTTGAGAACCATATTCATCCTCCGATCGATGTTCGGAACTGGAATCGAATTATGAACCAGCATAGTCCCATTATCCAACACAGGTATGAAATATGCATCTCGTAGAAAGTGCGGGGGAGAGGAGATGGCGTCATGAAATGCGAGCGCTGCTTGGGCCCGATGGTTTATGAGCGTGTGCTGTACCAAGGCCGGGTATACCCTATGTGGAAATGCTTGATGTGTGGCGACCTCATCGACTGGATCATCCTGTTGAACCGCGCGGATCCCTCACTAGTGGAAACCGCATTGAACAAGAAAAGCGAGGAAACGTTCCAAGAAGAGGTCCACTCTCACTGCGCCTAATCACCCACCCGGCTGGTCTTTTCGCCCAAAAGAAAAGATGAAAAAGCCATAGAGTCCAAAGTGTATCCGAACGCCTAGGACCTTCCTGATCGATTTCCTCAGGTAAGATTCCCTTTCCGAGCCCAATTAACCTGCTTTTCGGCCGCCCAGGCCATGGAAACTCCCGGGCAGTCTAAGAGCACTCGATAAAGATCGAAAAACGGAGGAGCGCAAAGAGCTCCACCAATCTTGGCAGGTCTTTTCCCCGCGGAGAACTTGAAAATACTCCTGGAAAACGTGAGGTCTCTGCTTAATTTTTTCGAAGACGAGTTGCGGAAATCCGTAGAGGACCTCCGCAATTCTCCGGGCAGCTTTAAACTCGGGGTAAAATTCCCGGGAAATCCGGCGATCGTATGCAACCGCTCTCTCTTCCCCTGTCGCAAGAAAATCGTACAAACACTCCGCGGCAACCTGTCCACTTCGAATTCCCCAATAAATCCCCTCTCCCAAGAAGGGATCCACCAAGGACGCCGCGTCACCTACCAAGAGAACTCGTTTGCTTAAAATGAGACGTCGTGAAGAGCACCACAGCGGAAGGATCCAGCCCTGGGTAAAGCCACCGTTCACTCCCGTTCCTGGAAACAGGTGATCCAGGGTTTGTTCGTAAAGATGATGAATCCTCTTAATTTTGGATCCAACTCCTGCAACACCCAAGGAGAGATGCTGGCGCTTCGGA
>DATEAK010000160.1:0-10664 GCA_035288405.1 bacterium
ACGCTATTACAGCCTTGGAGGCGGAACCGACCGCGACCTGCATCCCCACGCTGAAAACCATCGCCGGGCTTTTGTTCTTCTCCGCAGGTATCACACGGCGGCGGGCCTATGCCGGGGAAGAGATCGTGTTTCGAGCCGCCGCCTGCACAGGCGCGCTTTATCATATCGACTTCTACCTAGTCTGCGGGAACTTGCCGGGGCTGGAGTCCGGAGTCTATCACTTCAGCGTGCAGGACTTCTCACTGCGAAAGCTGCGGACGGGAGATCACCGTGAGGTCCTCGTGAAAGCCGGCGGAGGGGAGTCTTCTCTGAAAACCGCTCCCGCCATTCTCATCTGTTCCGGAACATTCTGGAGGAACGCCTGGAAATACCGGGCCCGCACCTATCGACACTGCTTCTGGGACAGCGGTACGATTCTCGCGAACCTGCTGGGCGTCTCGGAGGCCTTTGAGGTTCCATCCCGGATCGTAGGAGGCTTCATCGACTCCGAGGTCAATCAGCTTCTGGATCTGGACCCGGACCGCGAGGTGGCACTGGCCCTCGTTTCCCTGGGGAAGAGCCAGACCCCTCCCCCTGAAATTCCCTACCATGCCGACCCCCTGTCTCTTCCGACCGCGCCGTTGTCCAAGTCCCAGATTGACTACCCGGCCATCCGGGCCATGCACGCCGCCTCCTCACTCCAATCCGAGTCCGAAGTCATGGACTGGCGCGGCTCCACGGCGGCGGCGGATAGCCGCTCTCCTGTGGGGTCGCTCTTCTCTCTCCGTCCTCAAACGGACGCCGAGATTCCAGTGGATTCCATCTCCCAGGTGATTCTCAGAAGAGGCTCCACCCGGCAGTTCGCCCGGGAGCCGATCTCATTCGTCCAACTCTCCACGATGTTGGAGCGGGCAACGCGAGGGATCCCGGCGGATTTTCTTACGCCAGCGGATGCCATGATCAATCAGATGTACCTCATCGTAAACGCCGTGGAGGATCTCCCGGCCGGAGCCTATGTGTTCCACCGGGACCTCCGGGCCCTCGAGCTGCTTAAAGAGGGGGACTTTCGCGGGGAGGCCGGTACCCTGGGACTCGAACAAGCACTGCCCGCGGATGCGAGCGTGAATGTTTATTTCCTCACCGATCTCACTCCGATCCTGGAGCGCTTCGGAAACCGGGGTTACCGGGCCGCCCAGCTCGAAGCCGGAATCATCGGTGGGAAGCTTTACCTGGCGGCCTATGCCCAGCGCCTGGGTGCCAGCGGCCTTACTTTCTACGATGATGACGTGACGTCGTTTTTTTCACCACATGCTGCGGGTAAAAGCGTCATGTTCCTAACCGCCCTGGGCAAGTCCAAGAAGCAAAGCTCTTCTCAATAAAAGGACCCCTTGACTCCGGAAGCTACCCCCCGTACACTGAAGACAAGCAGTAACATGCGGGAGCTCGAATCTGGGCTGAGAGGGCAGCAAGACTGCTGCCGACCGCTCGAACCTGACCTGGGTAATACCAGCGTAGGGAGGAGCTATGGAGATCAAGAGGCGCCGCCGGAGTTAATCCAGCGGCCCTTTCTTTTTTGTCAGCGGAAAGGAGAGGGTGAAATGAGTCAACAAAACGGTCAACCAGCGAGCCGCAAGGTTTACATTTCGGGAACCCGACAGGACCTACGGGTCCCTATGCGCGAGGTTCTGCTCTCAGACGACTCCCGGCTGCGACTTTACGACACCAGCGGTCCCTATACGGATCCAAACTTCACCGCCGACTCGAGGCTCGGCCTCCCCCCGCTCCGAAAGCAGTGGATCTTGAGCCGCGGCGACGTGGAGGCGGGTCCCAGACGGGGGCTCCGAGCGAAACCCGGCAAGAACGTTACACAAATGCACTACGCGCGCCGTGGCGAGATCACACCCGAGATGGAGTTCATCGCGCTGCGTGAAGGAGTCTCCCCGGAATTCGTCCGGGAGGAGGTGGCCCGGGGCCGGGCGATTATCCCGGCGAACGTGAACCATCCGGAATCGGAACCGATGATCATCGGCCGCAACTTTCTCGTGAAGATCAATGCCAACATCGGCAACTCCGCCGTGTCCTCCTCCATTGATGAAGAGGTCGAGAAGATGACCTGGGCCTCCCGCTGGGGAGCCGACACTGTCATGGACCTCTCCACGGGGAAAAACATTCATGAGACCCGGGAGTGGATCATCCGGAATTCACCTGTCCCTGTGGGCTCGGTTCCCATCTACCAGGCCCTGGAGAAAGTCGGCGGTAAGGCGGAAGAGCTGACCTGGGAGATTTACCGGGACACGCTGATTGAGCAGGCCGAGCAGGGAGTGGATTACTTCACGATTCACTCGGGAGTGCTGCTCCGCTACATTCCTCTAACTGCCCGGCGAGTGACGGGGATCGTCTCCCGGGGCGGGGCCATCATGGCGAAATGGTGCCTGGCCCACCACAAGGAGAGCTTCCTGTACACCCGCTTCCGCGAGATCTGTGAGATTATGGCCGCCTACGATATCGCATTCTCTCTTGGTGACGGGCTGCGTCCCGGCTCTCTTGCCGACGCCAATGACGAGGCGCAGTTCGCGGAGTTGGATACCCTCGGCGAACTCACCAAGATCGCCTGGGAATACGATTGCCAGGTGATGATTGAAGGCCCCGGACACGTCCCCATGCATCTCATCAAGGAGAATATGGACCGGGAGCTCGCCGTCTGCCAGGAAGCACCCTTCTACACACTGGGACCGCTGACCACGGATGTCGCGCCGGGGTACGATCACATCACCTCGGCCATCGGCGCGGCCATGATCGGCTGGTTCGGCACGGCCATGCTCTGCTATGTAACCCCCAAGGAGCATTTGGGCCTACCCAACAAGAAGGACGTGAAGGATGGAGTCATCGCCTACAAGATCGCCGCCCATGCCGCCGACGTGGCCAAGGGGCACCCGGGCGCCCGGGAGTGGGATGACGCTCTCTCCAAGGCCCGCTTCGAGTTCCGTTGGGAAGATCAGTTCAACCTTTCTCTGGATCCCGAGACGGCCCGCGAGTTTCACGATGAGACGCTCCCGGCGGAAGGAGCCAAGACCGCACATTTCTGTTCCATGTGCGGGCCCCATTTCTGCTCCATGAAGATCACTCAAGACGTGCGTGAATATGCCGCCAGTCACGGACTGGACGAAGCGGAAGCTCTCCAGAAGGGACTCGCGGAAAAGGCCGAGGAGTTCAAGCGAAGCGGAGCGAAAATCTACGTCGCGGATTGAACCCGCAAGATAAGATCTAGCGCGCTACACAATAAGGGTAACGTGTCCGCAATTTTTATCGCTGCCGGAGCGCCGGGAAAAGGACACACAGGCAAGTCCACAAATAGTGCCAATGAATGATTGACACAAACGTGGGCGGTGAGTAAGCTTGGCTCGCTCATTTACCATTTGGTGATCCAGGAGGGGGAATCTGCGGCAAAACGCCGCCAACCATCTCGAAGAGAGGAGGGATCTATGTTTCCTGAGATCGACTTGCTGACCAACCTCATCACACGGCTCAAGTGGCTGCAGAGTGCACTGGAAGCGCTTCAGGCCGGGAATCCCTTGCCGCCGATTCATGATATCCCGGAGGGACCCATCGGCCAACTCATCCAGGCGGTGCAGCAGGTCGAGCAAAAAAACAACCAGCAGCAGGACCAGTTTCTCCAGAACTCCAGGGCGCTGCAGGTAAAGGAAGAAGAACTCCGGGATTTGCAAGCGAAACTCGAATCCGCGAATCGGGAATTAAGAGCTTCCCAGGAAAGCCGGGAAACGATCCAGAACGAATTGCAGAGCCGGATCATATCGGTGGAAGACCTCTTGGTACAACTGAATCAGGAAAAAGCGGCCATTCAGGAATGTGCCCGGCAATTGGTGGAGCAGGAGTACTCAGGGGCGAGGACCTCTGCGTAAGAAGCGCAGGCATATTGAGCCTGACGACCATAACCGGCTCGGATTAACTCTCTCCGAGGCAAAATTGTCTTGAAGGTCCACGCTCCCGCGGGCCGGTTCCCCGCGGCCGGAGGGGTGGTGTTTCTTCAGCGCTCTATGTGTTCAGCATGATGACGGCCGGGTTGATGGCTCCGTGCTGGGACTTGTGAGCCGTGATTTCAAAAGCCTCCGGTAGTTTTTCGAGACCTTGCAGAACGTGGGTGATGTACGGCTTGAAGCGAACCTTCCCCTCCGCCACAAGCCGGCTTCCCAGTGCCATGACGTCCGAGCTTGCCTCATCGGGGAAAATGTATTTGATCCGTTTGCCCCGCAAAGTGTTCAGGTCCAGAGTGACGTCGTCATGGTAAAAGGCAATTTGTACCAGCCGGCCTGAAAGCCGCACGGAGTCTATGGCCTGGAAAAGAGTCTTTCCGCCCGAGAGTCCAACTTCCGGGCTGCCGGAGGCACACTCGAAGACCACATCGGCGCCCCGGCCCTCCGTAAGATCCAGGATCGCTTGGACAGGATTTTCCTTGCCGGCGTCTATTGTAATATCCGCTCCCAGCTCCCGGGACACCTTCAAGCACTGCTCCCGCACATCGATGCCGATCACTCGGGCTCCGGCCAACCGGCAGAGTTGCGTGATGTTTAATCCCATCACGCCCTGACCAAAAATTGCGGCCGTCTCACCGAGCTGGATCTTCGCCTCCCGGACGAGCTGGACACAGGAAGAGAGGGGCTGAAGAGCCGGAATCTCCAGGTCGGGAATCGTGGAATCGACTTTGGCAATTGCTTGCACCGGCAGCAGGACGGCCTCGGCAAAGCAGCCGGGGTAGTGGCTGCCGGCAATGTGCCCCGTGGAATAATGGAAATAGGCAACACGATCTCCAGCCCGGAATCCGGAGCCTGCCGGCGCTTCCAGCACCTCGCCGCAAATCTCGTGTCCCATGGGGAAGGGGCCGATCTCCCGAATCAACTGCCTCATCCTGTCAATGCCCCGTTTGCTGGTCCCCCAGAACCGCTGGATCTCGGTAATGCTTGGCTGGAAACCCTTCACCCGGATGAGTGCCCAGTCCGGCCGCAGTGCGGGGACAGGGACTTCTTCCAACCGCATCTCGTTTACATCGTAAACCCGCCAAGCTCGCATAGACCCTCCTTCCCGATGAGACGATGGGGCTATTCGGACCGGGACTCAGGCAAAAGAAATTCCCTATTTAGTGGGCCTGCAGTTTTCGGAGAACCTCCAAGGACTCGCGAGAGTGCCGCTCGAAATCCCGCGGGTCGTCGATGATATGCCGCACGAACCCATCGGGGTCAATGAGGAAGGTACGGCGGGCGGCGATTTTTTTCTCTTCGTCGTATGTGCCATAGGCCCGCGAAGCTTCGTAGTTCGGCCAATCACCCAACAGCGGGAAAGTAAGACCGAGCTGGCGGGCAAAAGCCGCTGCGCTGGGCGATGGATCCACGCTCACGCCGAGGATCTGCGCCTTCAGCTCACCGAAGGAAGGAGAGCATTCACCGAATGCCGTGAATTCCTTCGTTCAACCGCCGGTGAACGCCAGCGGATAAAAAGCGAGCACCACCCACTTCGAACCCTTGTAAGAAGAGAGATGAACCGTCTCATTCGTGTTTCCGTCGCGCAGTGCAACGTCCGGAGCTGTGTCGCCGACTGCTGGTGCCATGGAATCCCCCTCCAAGTTCCCGGTGGCTTTCCTGAAACCCGGTCCAAGTCTTGGAAAGCCCCGGCGTTTTTTTTGCGAGAATGCTGACTGGACCGTTTACGAGAAATGCTTTGTAAACATCTCACCGGCCGCCGCCACCGGATCGAGATCTTGAACGTCCGGCATGCTGAAGATCAATCCGTCCAGGCCCGCATCAAGGTACACTCGAATTTTCTCAGCTACGGTTTCGGGATCGCCGAAAGTGACGCGCTCCCGGAAGCGCGCCTCGTCCATCCGCCGTGCCGCGCGGTATTCCGCAGCCTTGCGCTCGGCCTCGGCTTGGGTGGAAGCGATGACCAGGATACCCAGGGCGGTCTTGATGATCTCTTTCGGATCGCGGCCCACGGCTTCACAATGGCGGGCAAGGACCTGCATCTTATGCCGGAGCGTTTCCACATCCCCAAAGACGTTGCACATGTCGGCGTACCGGGCGACGAGACGCAAGGTGCGGTGCTCGCCGTTACCCCCGACCAGGATCGAAGGTCCGCCGGGTTGCACGGGGCGGGGGCTGTTCAGGACCTCATGAATCCGATAGTAACGACCTTCAAAGCTGGGAGCCTCCTGGGTAAACATGGCCCGGCATATCTGCAACGCCTCCTCAAGCCGGTCCATGCGCTCGCGCACAGGGGGAAAATCAAAGCCGTAACCTCTGTGCTCTTCCTCGTGCCAGGCCGCCCCGATACCGAGAATCGCCCGGCCGGAAGACACCACGTCCAGCGTAGTGACGATCTTGGCCAGCAGCGCCGGGTTGCGGTACGTGACTCCGGTGACGAGCGTGCCCAACCGCACCCGCGATGTGCGGGCAGCGATGCCGGCGAGCAATGTATAGGACTCAAACATCGGATCCGTGCGTGGACCGACCGCGGGGATTTGATAGAGATGGTCCATCACCGTGACGGAATTGAAACCGGCCTTTTCGGCGGTGACGGCGATATCCGCGAGCCGATCGAACAACCGGTTCGTGGGCACGCCGGGAAAGGTGAAGCTCGGGATCTGCAGACCGAAGTATGGCATTGCTTTATCCTTTTGTCAGGGGCGATTCCACGATTACCAGGGTCAGGCGGTCTTCGTCAAGGCAAAAATGCGGGAGGAGCCGGGAAGCTGAACGCTGAACGCTTTCCAGCTTAAGGAGCCCAAGGGGAATCCCCGAGAACTTGCTACCGCGTTACTCCACAAATGAAACCAAGAGCGGGCAAGAGGAAAGGCTTACTTGACGATCTCGCGCACGGGATCTACCCTAATCCGCAGCAAGCAAGTCCTTCGGAGGCTACCATGATCGAGATCATTCGAGCCCACGAGCACTATCACTTTCAGAACGACTGGCTTTCCAGTTACTGGCATTTCTCCTTCGATGAATTTTACGATCCGAAGAAAGTCTCTTTTAGCGCTCTGCGGGTCTTCAACGATGACACGGTACAGCCCGACCGCGGGTTCGGCACCCACTCCCATCGTGAGATGGAAATCGTCACCTATGTAATGCGCGGCCGCCTCGCACACCGGGACAGCACGGGCTCCGACTTCCTGATCAAGGCCGGTGAAGTCCAGCGCATGAGCGCGGGGACGGGAATCAACCACTCCGAGATGAACCCCGATTCCATTGAGCCCGTCCATTTTTTGCAGATCTGGATCACTCCGGCCAAGAAAGGGCTCAAACCCGGCTACGAGCAAAAGAATTTCTCCCGGCAGCAACGCCTGGGGACCCTGCTGCCCGTTGTCTCGGGTCGGGAAATCCCTGGATGTCTCCGGATCCATCAAGACACCACGTTCTACATATCGAGACTGGACACCGGAGACCAGATAACGCACCCGCTTCCCTCTTCGTCCCAAAAGATCTATCTCTTTGTTATAGAAGGGGCAATAGCGCTCAATGGGGAAGTGCTTGGGGCTCGGGATGCTGTAAAACTAAGCGGACAACAAGACGTTCAACTCAAAGCCGGCGAGCCGTCGGAGTTGATCCTTCTGGACCTCCCCTGAGGGTATAATTGAAATAATCCCTTGACACTAAAGGATGGTGCCGATAGCATATTCCCACACTCATCAGCCGAGGGTCCATGGTGGGTGGCCTTGTTCACGGAGAGGCCCTAGACAGATATTGGCTTGCGACAGGAAATGACCGGAATTTACGCTCTGAGAGTTCTTCGGCTTACACACCTTCAAGACTCTCCTTCCTCTCGGTCCCTGATCCCCAAGACAATGTCAAATAGCGAAGGAGGTACCTGTGGGTACTAAGTTGTACGTGGGGAATTTGCCCTACACAACGACCGAGGAGCAGCTCAGTGAGCTCTTCTCAAAGCATGGAAACGTTCTGTCGGCTCGTGTGGTTACGGACAAGTACACGAGCCGGTCCCGAGGCTTCGGGTTCATCGAGATGTCGACCCCTGACGAAGCCCAGCAGGCCATCACCAGCCTGGATGGCACTCAGATGGGCGGTCGCGCTCTCAAGGTGAACGAAGCCAAGCCTCAGGAGAAGCGGGAAGGCAGCTACGGCGGTGGCGGCGGCGGCAGAGGCCGGAGAGAGGAGCGCTGGTAAGAGACTGACCTAGCGGACTACAACATCCGTCATTAAAGGGTCGCCCTACGGGGCGACCTTTTTTTTACCTCACTTGGGTGTCCCGTCCATTCCCTCCCTACTCTCTGTCCTCACCGACCGGTTCACGGGGCCACAGGTATCAAGCAAGAGAGATTACCCAGAACGCGCGCCCGCCGTGTATAATCATCCATCCACATTTTGCCAGGGGAGGATGATCATGTCCACGGAGCAAGTTCCTGAGGCTCTCGATCCGAACATCCGCAATCGGGACATCGTCGTGGAAGCCGACGCGGAAACACTTGAGAAAATGCTGAAGATGGGGCACGTGCGCGGGTTCACCGTGATGTGCGACGAGGGGGCGCGGGTCGGCGGGGATGATACGGCGCCCTCTCCTCTCGCCTACTTCACGATCGGGATTGGTTTCTGACTGCTCACTCAAGTTGCCCGGTACGGGCAAATGATGAAGGTCCAGATCGATAAGGCACGGGTGCGGGTGACGGGGAAGTTCCATTCGGAAGGTTCCGTTCTGGCCCAGACGATCCAGGCTCACTGCCAGGGAGTGGAGACTCACCTGGAAGTGGAGTCCCCGGATCCTCCTGAAAAGGTGGCCGGTGTGATTCGCAACGCGGAAAATGGTTGTTACACGATCCAGGCCATCAAAGATCCGGCTCCCGTGCAGACCACGGTGTCGCTCAACGGCCAGCCGTTCGATTGGGAATCCTACGCCAACAAATAGGAGATCAGACTCCCAGGAGAGTCTTGCGAAGCGCTTCCTCGCTTTGGAGTTGAACGGCGCTCCCCTCGAAGACCATGAGGCCGTTCTGCATACCGTAGATCCGGTCAGCGCAATCGAGAATGCGGGTCACGTTCTGCTCCACCAGGAGTATGGAAGTCTGGTAGAGATCCCGAATCGAGCGAATTACCTCGAAGAGCCTCTGCACCAGCAAGGGGGCCAGGCCTCCCGACGGCTCGTCCAGCATCAACAACTTGGGGCTGGCGGCAAGGCCCATGCCAATGGCCAGCATCTGGCGCTCTCCGCCGCTGAGGACGCCTGCTTTGCCGCCGCGGCGCTCTTTCAAGATCGGGAACAAGCTGTAGACCCTGGAGAGATTTTCCTCCAACCGGGAGCGATCAGACAGCGTGCACCCTCCCATCTCCAGGTTTTCCGCTACGGAGAGTTCCGTGAAGACGATTCCCCCCTGGGGTACATAGACCATCCCCCCGCGGATGTTGACGAAAGGTTTGCGGCCGCTCACCTTCTTCTCCGCAAAAACCACTTCTCCATGGTCCAGCGGTAGGATCCCCACGATCGCTTTGAGGAGCGTGGTTTTCCCCGCGCCGTTGTGTCCGATCAGTCCCACGATTTCTCCAGGATCAACGCGCAGGGAAACGCCTTTGACCACCGTCTTCCCTGAATAGGAAACTTCAGCGCCAGTGACGGTCAGCAGCATGAGCAGTCCCCAGATACGCTCTCAGGAGTTCCGGATGATTCCGAACCGTCTCCGGCACCCCTTCGAGGATCACCGCACCCTCCACGAGAACGACAAGATAGTCCGAAACTCCCATGACCACTTCCATATTGTGCTCGATGAGAAGGACCGTTTTTCCCCCCTGGGTGACGGTCTTCTGAAAAAGATCGGAAAGGCGTTGGATCATGGCTCCGTCCAACCCTACCGTGGGCTCATCGAGCAACAGCAACTCCGCCCCCGTGGCAAGAACCCTGCCGAAGCTGAGCAGGCGCTGTTCCCCGAAGGAGAGATCGTGAGCCGGGATCTCAGCCCGATCCTCGAGCCCGATGAAGCGCAGGATCTCATGGGCTCTCTCCAGGGCTATCCCGTCACGGCGAGACCCGCGGGAAGTGAAGATCGCGCGCAGCGGATTCTCCCCCCGCTGACCGGGAACCGCGACGAGAATGTTCTCCAGCACCGTGAGATGGCGGAACACGCGGGGATCCTGCAGCATGCGGCCGATCCCCAGTGCGGCAATCCTGTAAGCAGGGACCTTGTTGAGCAGCGTATTGCGGTAATGGATTACTCCGGAATCCAACGGCAGAAGACAGGAAATCAAGTTGAAGATCGTCGTCTTCCCCGCGCCGTTGGGGCCGATGAGGCTCGTGATCTTCCCCTCCTCCACGGCAAAGCTGACGTGGTTCACCGCCCGCAAGCCGCCAAAATCCTTCACACCGTCTTTCACTTCGAGTAGCACCATGGTCGTCACTCAAAACGATAGCGGCCCACGAATCCCTGGGGCCGATAGAGCATGAGAACCATCAGCAGGAGTCCGAAGATCATCTGTTGGACAGGTCCCGCCACCGCACTGGGCAGCCCCACAAAGCGCAGCCCCTCGGGCAGCAAGATCAAAATGGCGGCGCCCAGGATCGAGCCCCACCAGTTTCCGCTGCCTCCGATGATAACGATCGTGAAAATAAAGATGGACTCCCCTAGGGTGAAGCTGTCAGGCCCGATGTAGCGGATGTAGTGAGCGTAGAGACCTCCG
>DATEAK010000161.1:0-8357 GCA_035288405.1 bacterium
CGGGAGTCAAGGAAAAAGAGTAGGAATCGGACCCTGGGACGAAGCCAACAAGGCAACGGACGATCTCATTTCTTAAAAAGGTCGCTGTGTGTGCCGGTCCGTTCAAGACGAAGTGAGTCTCTTTCTGCAGTGTAAATCAAGATCCAGTCGGCTTCGATGTGGCAGTCGCGCGATGACTGCCATGGTTCTATGAGTGGATGGTTTCTATAGTTCGCTGGAAGCGGGATGCCCTCGGCCAGAAGCCTGACAACCTCCCGCAGCTTTTGCAGGTCCTTCCCTCTTTTCCGCATGCGCTTGACATCCCGGGAAAACTGCTTGGTCTGCGAGACCTTCTTCATTTCTCCCAATTCTTGAACATATCCTCTAAAGAATCGAATTCCTGAAGGTCTTCGCCCCGACGGCTCTTCTCCAGAGTAGACGCCGTAAGCTCGTTTGGAATCGCGACCGGGAAAGGCAGACCTCCCCGAAGGGATACTTGTCTGTAGAAGATACGGATAGCCTCCGCTGGAGTAAGGCCAAGTTTTCGAAGAACCTTTTCTGCCTTTTGCTTCGTTTTCGGTTCTATGCGGGCGTGAACGACCGAAGTTTTCATAGTTTTACTGTGTCACATTCGCAACACAGATGCAAGGTTTTTATGAGAGACGATCAGAGGCTCGAAGGGTTGTAGGGGCCAGGGGTTATCCCGAGATCCGGGAATATCTGCGCGCTACGATGACCAACACGACGGAGACCACGCTCACCAGGATTCCCAGGGCACCCAGGGGCCCTGTCAAACCATCCAACCACAGGAAGTAGAGAAGAGGACCGACGGGTTCGGAAGAAGGTGTGTAGAGGAAAAGAGAGAGACTGAACTCCCGCATGAAGATCGTGGCCAGGATGATCCAGCCCGCAATGAGCCCCGGACGCATCAACGGGAAGAGGATGCGCCGCAACGTAGTCCAGAATCCCCCTCCACAGGCCTTGGAAGCATCCTCCAGATCCCGGTGGATCTGGACGATCGTGCTCGACACGGAGCGCAGCCCGTAGGGAAGAAACCGAGTCACGTAGGCAATCAGCAAAATCCAGATCGTGGCGTAGATCGGCAGCGGGATCTTCACATATCCCCAAAGCAGCCCGATGGCCAGAGCCGTGCTTGGAAACGCCCAGGGGAGAAAGGTGAGACCTTCCAAAAGGCCCCGGCCAAAGATCTTGGTCTTCACGGTGATGTAGGATGTCAGAGCAGCCAAAAACATGGCGACCGTGGCCCCGCATACGGCCAGAAGCAAACTGTTCCCAATAGCCTTGTACACCCGCTGGTTGTGGAAAATGTACGCATAATGCTTGAGTGTGGCCAGCTTGATCGTCTCCAGGGTCGGCACATGGTAATAGGGAAGGATCGAGATCAGGAACAGCATGGCGACAGGTAGAACGACCATCATGATGAGAATCGCCAGCGCTCCTCCTGAAGCTACAAATTTCCACGGTCCCAAGTCAATCGTGTGGGGGCGGAAGCCCTTGCCGGTCACAGTGGCAAAGGCCTCCACGCGGGAGGTGAAACGGCGGTAGAGGGCCACAAAGACCAGCGCCACTGCCAGCAGGCTCACTCCGTAAGTCGCCGCCAAATTGTAGTCGGGCGGGTACGCCGCCAGGGCCTCGCGATAGATTTTGGTCGTGAACACCTCGATGCGAGCCGGCAGGGCGATAATCGCCGGCGTGTCGAAGCTCTCCAGAGCCCGCACGAAATTGAGTGTTCCCCCAGCCAGAATGGCGGGGCGCATGAGCGGAAAGGTCACCCGCCGCATGATCTGGAACTGGCTGGATCCCAGCATCCGAGCCGACTCCTCCAGGGACGGGTCCATGCCCATCAAGGCAGCGCTGATGATCAGGAACGCCAGAGGTGCCAGAATCAAGCCTTCGACAAACATGAGCCCTGGCAGGGAGTAGATGTTCAGGGGACTCTCGGTCAGATGAAAAATCGATTTCAGGATGGCGTTGATCATCCCCACGGAGGGACTCAGAAGAAGTGTCCAGGAAATCGCAATCAAAATCGGGGGAAAGATGTTGGGGACAATCGCCGTCAGCTCAAAAATTCTCCGAAAGGGAGCATTCGTCCTCACCGTGACCCAGGCCAGGAACAGTGCCAGAAGCAATGAAAAGACCGAGGCGCCCAGGGCAAAAACGAAGGAGTCGAAAAGAAGAGTGAACGTTGCCGGATCCGTATAAGCCCTGACATAATTGGCCAGGGACAATTTCCCCGTCTCTCCCAGATGGGCCGTGGTGAAACTGCCGTAAAAAAGCATGGCCGTGGGATAGAGGCTCAGAAAAGCCAGAACCACGGCGACTCCGGCCACGGTCAGCGCGAACGGATCTCGCCAGCAGGAAACGATTGAAGCCGCCCGGGGGAGTTCAGCGGAATCGGTTTTCATCCGGATCCTTTTCCGGTACTGCAGGATGAAGAAGGCCCCTCTGCATGGGACAGAGGGGCCCGAAGTTTACGCCGCTACTTGGAGACAAATAGCTTCTGGAACTCAGCCGACCATTTTTTGTAATCGGCATCGGAGAGCTCTTCCATGGCAACGGGCTTGATTTTTTCGGCGTCCTTGATGGGAGGGTAAAGTCCCTTGGTGGTCACAAATTCTCCCTGCTTGGCCAGGTTCTCCATCCCCTCCTTGGAGATAAAAAAGTCCTCAAAGAGCTTGGCCGCGTTCATGTGAGGGGCCATGGCGCCGATGCCCACATTGTGCCCGTCGGCGAGCATCTTGGGAAGCCGCACGTAGTCCAGAGGAGCCCCTTCCTTCCCGAAAATATAAACGTACTTCACATAGGTGACCCCGGCCAGGGCTTCCCCGGAGAGGACCTTCTGAGCGGCAGGGATAAAAGACTCGACCAGAATCGGCTTGGTGTCGGCAAGTTTCTTCGCAAACGTGAGCCAATCCTTGCCGTAAAACTCCTCCAGATTTCTCACCCAAACCCCGGTGGTGAAGTGCCGGGAGGGGTCGGGAATCACCCATTTCCCCCGCCATTTGGGGTTTAGAAGATCATCGAGAGATTTCGGAGCTTCCCCGGGCTTCACGAGTTTCGTATTGTAGAGGATTCCCACCACACCCATCCGGTAGATGGGAGAAAGCAATCCATCGGGATCCCTTACGTCCTCGGGAAAATTGGCGCTCTCGGGGGAAACGTACTTTCCAAAGACGTTTTCCTTCTTCAGGAAGAGCATGGGGCCTCGATTGGTCACCACGACATCGTAGAGAGGGCGTCCGGAGCGGGCTTCCGTGAGCACACGATCGAGGACTTTGTTGGACGCGGCCCGCCAGTACTCGACGTTGATACCGTACTTTTTCGTGAATATCTTCGCGATGGCATCCATGCTTTCCGACTCCAAGGAGCCGTAGATGACCACCTTCCCTTCTTTCTTGGCGGCATCCACCAGAGACTGCGCCCCGACCTGCGGGCTCCAGGCCAGAACGACGGCAGCCAACAAGATCCCCAGCAGAAACAACGAGCCCCATGCACCTCTTGCCGTCCGTGATTTGTGCATCTCCCTAGCCTCCTTTTTGGTTACAAAAGTGCCGTCCGGAGTCGCCGGGCAGATCCCCGCTTCTCATTGGGAGAGGATCGCAGAGCACCGATGAGGGTTTGTTTCCAGGTAAACTTTTTGCCCGGGCTTTAATTCCAGAGCCGGATGCACGCGAATTCGCAAACTCTCATCCTGAATTTTGACGTTACAGTCCTGGCACTCACCCAGAAAGGTTACCTGATCCACGGCGGCTTGCCAGGCATTTTCCACGACATCGGGGGAGCTTAAAGAGACCGAGATGTTTTCGGGCCGAATGAGGACTTCGACTTCATCCCCGGCGCGAATTTCTCCCAGGAAGCGACAGCGCACCTTGCCGAAGGAGACGTCCACGCGTCCTGTCCCATCCGGAAGAGAGTTGCCGGCCGCCCGCCCGTGCAGGATGTTGGTGAGGCCCACGAAGTCGGCCACGAAGCGGTTCTCGGGTTCCCCATAAATATCTCGGGGGGAGCCCATGGAGAGGATCTTCCCGCCTTCCATGACGGCGATCGTGTCCGAGATGGCCAGAGCCTCCGTTTGATCATGGGTCACATAGACCGTGGTGATCTCCAGCCTGCGTTGCAGTTCCCGGATCTCGTGGCGCATGCGCTCTCTCAATTTGGCATCCAGATTACTCAAAGGCTCGTCAAACAGGAGCAGATTGGGTCGGCCGACCACGGCCCTGGCCAGAGCAACTCGCTGTTGCTGGCCGCCGCTCAACTTCGGGGCGGGCCGGTCCTCGAGCCCTCCCAGTCCTACCAGTTCAAGCGCCTCCATAACCCGCTCGCGCACCTCGCGGCGGGGCACGTGCTTCACCTCCAGGGCATAGGCCACGTTTTCATAGACCGTCATGTGGGGCCAGATCGCATAGGACTGGAAGACCATGCCGATCCCCCTCTTATGAGGGGGAACGAAGACCTTTTCCGCCGTGTTCACCTGCACCTGACCGTTGACCGAGATGGCCCCCCCCTCCGGCTTTTCCAGACCCGCAATGCAGCGCAGTGTGGTGCTCTTGCCGCACCCGCTGGGGCCCAGCAGGGTAAAGAGCCGGCCTTTGGGAACTTGAAATGAGATCCCGTTCACAGCCGCCAGATCATGCCCTTCACCGGAGAATTTCTTGACTAGGGATTCAACTTGCAGGTAGGGCTGGAGGATCGCAGGCTCACTCGCGAGCGTATTCACATTTTTCCTCGTTCAAAAGCCCCTTCGCTTTTTCATCTCGGCTTCGTAAAGCTTCTGATACAAGATATCCCACTCGCGGCTCCCCTCCACCGGCTTTTTCGAGTAGGAATTGAGGCTGCGGCGCACTTCGGTATCGATCACATCGTCGATCTTCAATTCGTCCGTGAGTACCTTGACGATCCTCAGGCGCACCTCATTTGCCGCCCGGGTCAGGGAGATCCGCTGATGGCCCTGGATCGACTCGATGAGCAATTTGGACAGATGATTGATCTTTTCACGGCTCAGGCGCATTGTGTCCCCTACAGAATGAGACCTCGCTCGCGTACGAGCTTCCGCTTGATCAGATTGAACATCTGTGCGTAGTTGATGTTTTTCTGATCGATTTCCCTTTCGTGGGCTCGCAGGATCTCTTTCACCTCTTCGTCCAGCTTGTCTTCGACGAGCAGGTCCTCGGTGATCACACGCGAAATCAGAGCCGAGAACTCCGCTTCGTTCATCTCAATCTCGATGAGCCCGCTCTCCGTGAGATCCTTGGCGAGGACACCCGCCAGGTAACCGATCATCTCCCGCCGTAAGCGCATATTTCTTTGTATCCTCAGGACTTCAGTCGAAATGACGCGCTATTATAACCGAACCTTGGAAAGATCGCAACTTTGAGGAGAGCATTCAGCAGTCAGGTCCGCTTGACGGCTTGCGCCGGGGCCCCATCGGGCCAGCGCTCGAAGTGGCGCAGAATGGAGGCCGGAGGGCGCCGCCGGTTCCAGTTCTTTTCAAACTCGGAGAAGCTCATCCCCCGTTTGAGACGTTGGGCCTTTTCCTGGTCACGCCGGGATTCGGTGGCTGCAAAGTCCACCTGTCCTGTGCAGCGATCGAGGACAACGTAATAGACGTCCAAGACGGTACGGGCAGAAATGAGTCCCTGAAAACCCTCAAAAACTCATAGAGTGTGGGCGACGGCAACAACCCGATCCGTCGAATCCTTTTTTCCCACTTCCTGGCCCAGATCTTCAATGATGCCGTGCCGGTATTCATCGACATAATAAATTTTCCCGCGAGGGACCGCGATCGTGGTATGCGCCGCTTCGATGATAGCCGGCCCCCCGATCCGGTTTCCCGGCTCCAGCAGATCCCAAGAGTAGATGGCCGTCTTCTCAACTCCCTGGCCCCATTCCCAGAGAACATCCCGCTGTCCGGTGAAAGCTTTCTCCGGATCCTCTCGGACTAAGCGGAACCGGGGCAGGTCCACGCGAGGCTGAGGGACGGTGGCCTTCAAAATAAAATTTTCCACTTCGACGCCGCTCTCCCGGTAGACGGACAAAGGGCTGTAGGCCTCCGAATACTCGTGCTCGAACTGCGCGTAGAGCGCCTGCACATCCTCGGCAGACTGCAGGAACATGCGGGGAGAAGCCACGCGTTTCACGTTCAACTGGCCTCCGTACTTCATGTCCAGCTCCAGGCTGAACTCGATTTGATCGGGTGAGAATCCTTCTCCAGCCACATCGTGCCAGGCTTTCTCCCGTAACTCGCGAACCACTCCGTTGAAGAGATCGTAGTCCTCGAAAAAGGCCAGAGTGCGCCGCGCGATGATCGGGAGATAGCGTGACTTCTCGTATACGTGCATGATGTCCATCGTCGAGGCCCCGAAGGCACAAAATACGGGAGAGTACGGGAAGGTCACGATGCGTTTAACGCCCAGGCGATCGGCGAAACCGCAGGCATGCAGCGCTCCGCCGCCCCCGAAGGCGAAGAGGACAAAATCCCTGGGGTCGTAGCCGCGCAGCGCCGTCTCCTTGTAGATGGTGTCCCCCATCTTGGCATCCACGATGCGCCGGATCAGGGCAGCCGCCTCTTCGACTTCAATCCCCAGTGGATCCGCGATCCGATCCCGGATGGCGTTGCGGGCCCGGCGCCGGTTCAGACGTTTTCTGCCGCCGTGGAAGGTGTCCGGATTCATGAAGCCCAGGACCACGTCCGCATCGGTCACTGTGGGCTCCGTTCCCCCCTGATCATAGGCGACCGGCCCCGGCATGGAACCGGCGCTCTGGGGGCCCACTTCCAGGCGCTTGCCCAAAAGCTCGTTGATCCAAGCGATGGAACCGCCGCCGGCCCCGATGGACTTGGTTTCCAACATCGTGGCGTGCACCGCCCAGTGATCGATGACCGGCCGGTAATCGTAGGTGCGCGTGCTCCCGTCCACCACCAGCCCCAGATCGAAGCTGGTCCCTCCCATGTCCGCCGCAATGACGTTCTTCCAGCCATAGAGGCTGCCCACGTACCGGCTCCCCATGAGGCCGGCCACGGGTCCGCCGTTGTACGTCTCGATGGCCGCCGTCTTGAAAACCTCGGCCATTCCACCCGTGTTGTGGACCATCATCAACGGTCCACTGTAGCCCGCGTCGATGAGCTCGGCGTTAATCGTGGAGAGCTCGTCTTTCATGGACCGGTGCAGGTAGGCATCTACGATGGCGGTCATGGTGCGCTCGTATTCGTTGGCGCGGGGCTTTACCTCGCTGGACAGCAGAACCGGCATGCTTCCCAGATAGGCTTCGGGATATTCTTCGCGGATGAGCTGCTTCAAGGCACGTTCGTGGGAAGGGTTGGCGAATGACCACAACAGGCTCACGACAAAACCTTGCACCCCCTGGTCGACCAGGTGCTGCAGTTTGCGGCGGGCATCGTCCAGATCCAGGGGAACGACGATGCGGCCCATGGAATCCACGCGCTCGATGACCCCCACGACGCGCTGGCGCGGAATCAAGGGCACGGGCTTGCGGATGCGGGCGATGTTCCTCTGCTCGCGCACCGTGCTGCCGTCCGCCCATTGAGAAGAACCTTTACCGATGAAGATCGTATCCTCAAAACCCGCCGTGGTGATGAGGCCCAGAGGGGGACCCGAACGCTCGATGAGCTTGTTCATGGCCACCGTGGTTGAATAGCGGATCGTGTCTACACTGCCCAGAAACTCGGCCAACGGGCAGCCTACGCGCTCGACCACCTTTTTGATGGCGTTCAAGAAGCAGACGGCCAGGTCGTAGTGGGTGGTTTCTACTTTCTCGGCAATCACCTGTCCCCGGAAGTGAACGAAACAGTCCGTAAACGTTCCGCCGATGTCAATGTCCACCGTGTTCATGCGTCATCTCCCGCACCATTCACGATCTCACCTGCCGGGTAAAAACACCGTTGCCGTATCGGTCCATCTCAAATGTCCACCCCGGCGCTACGGCGTACGTCGTAAACGGGCTCTCGATGACGGCCGGACCCGCAATCCGGTTGCCGCAGCGCAGCCGCTCGTGGTCAAAGATCGGCGTTTCTCTGTCGCCTGCAGGCCACAGGACGCGCCGCTCCCCCTTGCGCGCCGCAGCGCAATCCGCTCCCGCATTGTCCTGTGCCACCGGCTCGAAATGAGGAATGGAGACCGAGGCTTCGAGCCGCAGCACCCGGATGACACCATCGCGAATCCCGCCGGCTTCCTGGACGGAGCGCACAAACTCCCGAGGATCTCCCAACACTGCGAGGGCAGGCCCTTCGACCGGGTACCCGGCCTCCGGGTGCAGGACAGGCGCAGGGATCATGACGGGCTCTCCGTCTTTTCCGTGGATTTCCAGCTTCAGGTGAAAGCGCAGAGCATCCCGACTGAACC
>DATEAK010000162.1:0-6374 GCA_035288405.1 bacterium
CATTTTCTTAGATCAGGGGAGAGGATCTGACCCGTGTTCGGCAAGAATCTTGCCTTCAAGCCCGAGAGAGGTGACGTGGGCTCTTCTCTGGATTCCATAAGCATCGTCTTGGCCCGCCCCCAAGGTTCCGCCAATGTAGGCGCAGTGGCCAGAGTGCTGGCCAACACGGGGCTTCGCCGCCTGGTTCTCGTAGAGCCTTGCGATTACCTGTGTGACGAGGCCTTCAAAATGGCACTCCGGGCCCGCCCCTTACTCGAAGGGGCGCGGGTGGTTGCAAGCCTCAGGGAAGCCCTGGAAGGAGCGGGATTCGTGGTCGGGACGAGTCGCCGGCTCGGCCAGGCCCGAGGTTCTGGAGCTTCTCCCAGGGAATTGGCGCCAAAGATTTTGGAATTCGTCCCCGGGGTTGAGGTCGCTTTCGTGTTTGGCCCCGAAGACCGGGGTCTGACGAACGAGGAACTCTCCCTCTGCCACGAACTCCTCACGATTCCAACCCATCCAGACTTTTCCTCTCTGAACCTCGCTCAGGCCGTGATGCTCGTCTGCTACGAGATCTATACGTGCCATCTGCCAAAGGCATCTGCTGCCCCGGCCAGATCCCTGGCCACTTCCCGGGATTTGGAAGAGTTCTATGCGCAAATGGAAAGCACGCTTACCCGCATTGGGTTTCTGAATCCCCAGAATCCAAGCCACATCCTGCGGTCCTTGCGCCGGATCTTTAGCCGAGCTTTATTGGACGAGAGGGAAGTACAGATCTTGCGGGGGATGTTTCATCAATTTGATTGGTATATTTCTTCCGGGCGAGATCGTGAGAATGCCTCCCCGGTCCCGCCTGCTGGTTCGGAGTTTCCCGACTAGGAAGCATTCATGGTGATTCAGAAAATCCCGAAAAGCTGGTTCGCATTCGGAATGGTTGTGCACTCCGACCTGGAATCACCCACTTCGTTCGATAGATTCCGATCAAGGCGGATCTCCACAGGCTTGAGCTGATCTTGAACTACTTGCCTATTTGATTTTCCTGGAATTCGGGAATTTTGGAGACGGATAGGACAAGGTCAGAGCAGAAAATGTCGAATTCCTTTTCTTCAAGAGAAAGCGATTTCAGAACGTCTTCCGTTACGGGGTTCAAGAGACCGTCACAGCCGAGGCCAAACCCCATGAGGCTGGTGGCCAGGTTGCTCACATGGACAAAGCTGACGAGCATCTTGTTGTCTCTTGCTTGCAGTGGTTCGTGATGGAAACGGATGGCCTCCCGAATGGGGTCCGGAAAGAGCCACCTTTCCGCCGCTTTTTCACCGATTTCCGTGTGGTCAAATCCGAGAGATTCCTTTTCTGCCCGGACAAAAGACAGTTTCTCTCTTTTTACCCGCCCTTGGATTTCCGCGAAAGAGTTTTCAACCGCGTTACTGAGGATAATCTTGCCGATATCGTGGAGTAAACCTGCCGTGAAGGCAATATCCTTGAGTGCGGGAGCTTTCTTGACGGCCAAAATTCTGCTGCCTAAAGCACAGGCTACCGAGTGTTTCCACAATTCCCCGGCGCCGAGCCCATACCCTGAGAGTTCGCGATTATAAATGGATCTGACCGTAGTGGCGATCACCATGCTACTGATGGTGCTGAAACCCAGAAGGGAAACGGCCTGATTCACCGAGGAGATTTTCTGGGCAAAACCGTAGAAGGGGGAATTGCACCATCTGAGCACATTTGCGGTGAGCGCTTGGTCCGTCGAGATGACCTTTGTGATGTCCTGGACTGAAGCAGAGGGGTCCCTTGTCAGTTCCATGATGCGGTGGACCGACGTGGGCATCGGAGGCAGCTCCTTTAGGCCATTTAAAATCTCTTCCGTTGATGTCGTGGCCATGTCTCCTGCCTTCTCGTTCCCTTTGCCGACTCATGGAGAGCCCGTACGGTCAATGGGGTACCCTGCACCCTGACCATTTTGCCCCTTCCGTCTTTGTCGCTAGGAAGGTCCTCCTTTTTCAGCGGTACTAGAAAAATTATCGGCAACTCGGTCAGGTACCTTGAACTGTTTCCCCGAGGACAATCATTGTTTTCGAAAGGATTTGGATACTTTGGGTCTCGTGCCGCTCTCTTGAATAGAAAGCCCTCGTCGAGGGCCATTGGTTCTGGCCAAGAGCGGGGTGTTCCCCATACGCAAGCAAAGAGCTCAGGCACGGACTGTAGATTTCTCCCAGCCGTTTTGAGCCACGGAACGCCGGTGTTCCGTCGGGTGCGAAATGGTTTGAAAGCGATCCGGCGTTTTGTTATAAGAAAAGAATATATTCGTCTATTTCCGGCACTTCTCTAAATTCCTCGAGGGGTATCACCTGGAAAAGTGTTTTTCCCCCGCCACGGAGAGGGTCGCGGTGCTTTCTCGGGAAATGCGCAGGGTCACGGTTGATATCGATACGGGAGGAACCCACACGGATGGATTTTTCGCGCGCGGCGAGGAAGTCGTTCGCGCCAAAGTGGAGACGACTCCTCACGATCTGACCGTTTGTTTCCAGCAATGTCTCTTGGAAGGCGCCAGACTCCTCGGCTACTCCCAACTCGCCGATCTACTTGCCGACACGGCGGTCGTGCGATTTTCCACCACGATCGGCACCAACACCCTGATCCAGCGCAACGGTCCGAAGCTCGGGGTGCTGGTAACTTCGGGATATGAAAATACTCTCTATGCGGCCTCCGCAGCCGATCATCCCGTCCTTGGGTTTCTGGTCCCGGTGGAGATGGTCGTCGGAATCCGGGGAGAGGTGGGTCCGGCGGGAGGAGTTGCCGCGGAAATCGAGCCGGAGCAAGTCAAAGGGGCTCTCAAAGAGCTCTTGGAGCGCGGGGCCAGGATGATCGTCGTAAGCTTGAAAGGAGCCTACCGAAACCCTGCTCAGGAGCGACAGGTCAAGGAGGTGATCCTCTCTCAGTACCCGCGTCATTATCTCGGATCCGTCCCCGTTCTTCTGTCCAGCGAAATCACCGTACGCCCGGGCGAAGCGGAGCGTACGAATGTGACTCTCCTGAATGCTTACTTTCACCCCAACATGGCTCGCACTCTGTACCGCTCCGAAGATCTTCTGCGGGAGGCGGGTTATCCACGGCCTCTTCTCATCGTCCACGCCGATGGGGGGACCGCCCGAGTCGCCAAGACCCGCGCCATCGACACCTACAATTCGGGGCCTGTGGCCGGACTGCATGGGAGCGCCTTCCTGGCCGAGAACTACGGGCATGAGAATGTGGTGACCTTGGACATTGGCGGCACGAGCAGCGATCTGGGAGTTTTGGACCGGGGAAGACTGCCCCAGGAGTTACGTCCGCGGGTCGAGGGGATTCCCATCAATCTCCCTTCCCTTTCTGTCGCCACGTTGGGTGCTGGAGGGGGGTCCATTGCTTCCGTTACAGCGCAAGGATCGCTGCGGGTGGGGCCAGAGAGCGCCGGAGCCCTGCCGGGTCCTGCCTGTTACGGCCTGGGAGGGGAATCTGCGACGGTCACGGATGCGAATCTTGTTTTGGGGTTCATGGACCCCGACTATTTTCTGGGTGGAAAAAAGAGGTTGAACCGTCGGCTGGCCGAGGAATCTCTCACACGCAGAGTGGCCGGACCTCTAGGGATGTCGCTGGAGAAAGCAGCCGGCCGAGTTATCGAAGAGATGGAAGGAAACGTCATCTCCCGTCTGAAACTCCTCTTGAAGGAGAGAGGGATTTCCGCCGGCCGGGCCGTCCTCTATGGGTTTGGCGGTGCGGGGGGGCTTCACTGCAGCCGGATTGCCGATGGCTGCGGGATTCCGAGAGTTTATACGTTTTCCCATAATCCCGTCTTCTGTGCCTTTGGAGCCTCCACGATGGAGGTGGTCCATGTGTACGAGTCCTATTTTCCGTTCCGTATCGTACCCGGGGCCCCTGAGGATTCCCTCCGTGACAAATTCAATGAGACGGTCAGGGCGTTGCAGGACCGCGCCTTTCGGGACATGCGTGGGGAGGGATTTCCTCCTGACCAGGTAACCTTTGCTCTGGAGCTGGAGACGGAGGGCGGGAAAGACGGAGCCAGGCTCACTCCGGTTTCTCGTCTGAACTTGCTCACGGGGGAGGATTTTGCTGCATTCGCCTCTGAGCTGTCTGACAGTGGTCGTGAGACCGGCAGGAGAGAGATCCGTGTGGAGGTGTTTCGGCTGCGTGCCCGGGCTCCAATTCCCCGTCCCGCTTTGAGGAGTCTGCCACTGGAATCCGAGGAGAGCTCGGGGGCGCAAAAAGGGGAACGCCCGGTCTTCTGGCTCGGAAAATGGCTGACCACTCCCATTTATTCCCGGGAGAAGCTGCGACCCGGCAACCGGGTGACGGGACCGGCGATTATCGAAGGACAGTTTACAAACTATGCGGTACCCTCCGGGAAAGTATTTGTGCTGGATTCGCTTGGGAACGGGGTTCTTGACTAGCGCCGTTCCAGGGGTCCACTTGTTGACGAGGGCATTTTTCGGCTGCCTGGTAGGGAGAGCGGCAGATGGCGAATAGAGTTCGAATCACGGAATATCTGGGTATTGACGTGGACAAGGAGCTGTGGTGCTGTAACCGCTGCGGAAGGGAACTTATCTCGGCTCGGGAAAATTACAAGAAGGGGTGCCTGGTTTACGAGCGGGATCCGCGCACGATCCACCAGCCTCTCGTGGAGAATGCCGAATACAACTTTGCCCCGGATCCGGAATGGTGTCGGATCGTGGAATTTTACTGCCCGGGATGTGGGGTTATGGTTGAGAATGAGTACTTACCCCCGGGTCATCCGATCACCCACGATATCGAACTGGATATCGATGCGCTGAAGGCTTCCGTAAAAAGTCCCGGAGTTTCTTGATGAAGTTTCCCCCAGACCACGATCAACCGTGATCGTGGTCGGTGCCTTCTGTTGTCGCGCTGACGGATCTTTTGCTCGAGAGTAAGAAAGAGCGGGCAGAGGTGGCCTCCTTTCTCCTGTTCTGGGACCTGTTTACGGCACAGGGATGAGAGCCCTGTTGGAATTGACAGCCGGAGGCGTTTCTGATAGTTTTCTGACACTCTGACTTTCCAGAAAATCATCTCAGCAAGGGGGTGCAGCCATGGATCGGGATCGCAAGATCGCGGGGGTCATTTGTGCTCTGGTTGCCTTCATGCTTTTTGCAGGAAGGACTTGGGCCCAGGATTTGAAGAAAGCAACGGTTGCAACCACAAGCGCTGGAGCAGCAGCGGGGCTGATCAGCAAGATCATCAACGACCAAAGGCTCGACAAAAAGCAGGGGCTGGACATTGACTTTAAATACTTCGATCCAGCCAAGGCAGAAGAGGCGGTCTTCTTTAAAACGGTCGATGCCGGAATCTTTGCTCCCGTGTCGGCGGTGCGAGCCAATCTCAAGGGGCAAATGATCCAGCTTTTCCAGCCGATCATGCTGAGCCACTTCTCGATCGTCGTTCCCACCGACTCACCGGTAAAAACCATAGAGGATCTGAAAGGGAAAAAGCTGGGCCTTTTGGCCCGGGTTTCGGCTATGTACACGTCTTTTGCCACCATTGTAAAGATGCGTGGAGGGGACATAGAGAAAGATTACCAGCTGACCTTCGGCACTCCGCAGGCTTTAAACGCGTTTCTCCTCCGAAAAGATATGGACGCCATCGGCCAGTTTGACGCATTCACTTCCAAGCTGCTCGCCGCCAACCAAGCCCGGGAAATTGCCACCTTCAACGATTTATGGCGTAGCGAGACGGGGCAACCCTTGTTGATTATCGGGATTGCGGCGCACAAAGAATGGATCGACAAAAATCAGGATCTGGCCAGGCGCTTGGGGCGGGCCTTTGCGGACGGGGTACGCATGCTCAAGACAAACCCTGCTAAGGTCATCGAAGAGCAAAAGGAGTTCCTGGGGGTCAAAACGCCTGAGGAAGTGAGGCTGGTTACTTCCCGAATGCCCGGGATCTTCGTCGAGGGCTGGACTCCGAAGCTCCTGGAGAACACAAAGTTTTTGATCCAGAAAAATGTGGAGATGAAGATCCTGGATCAAATGCCCAGGGAAGAATTTTTGCGTAACCTGGAGTAAGTCCCGAAGCCCTATTGCAGCGGGCCCTGGAGTCTCTGCCACCGAGAGATGACGACAAGGAACTTATGAACAGGCTGTCCGTAAACCTGATCCGGGGTCTCTCGTTCCTGGCCATCCTTGTGATCTGGTGGATTATTTCCCTTTTCTTCCCCCCGAGTTTTATTCCGGGACCCGTAATCGTTCTCAAGAAAGTGGCGGGTTTGCTCGTTTCCGGCGAGTTTTTCTTTCACATGTATAAAACCCTGCTGCGGGTTATCTTGGGATTCCTATGGGCGTTCGTGGTTGGCGCCGTGATGGGGATGGTCATGGGGTTTAACCGGCTGGCGG
>DATEAK010000163.1:0-7205 GCA_035288405.1 bacterium
GGAGAGTCGGATCCGTAGACCACCACCTTCCCCTCCCGTTTGGCTCCCTCGATCCAGGCCTGAGGAACCTGCAACTCCTTGGGAACCTCCGCGGCCCGGGCAAGAGTCTGTGCCCCGATGAGCATTCCGAGCATCACCAGAAATCCCACGATCCCAAATCGCCAACCCAGGTGAGTCATATTCTTTGCCCCTCCCGAACAAGTCCTTTTGATGGATTATAAACCGCCAATCGTCACCTTCCGCCACAGCTTCATACCCGGGGAATTATCCCCCCACTGCATCTCCATCTCCGCCGTCCGCACGGCCTGCTTCTTCCCCTTGATGCGCTGGTCCAGATCGGGAAAATTGAAGCTCTTCCCCTGGAGTTTCGGATGCACCGGATTGGCCTGGGTGACCTTGGCATAGACCTCCTGCCCTTCCTCGCTCAAAATCCAATTCACGTAGAGCCTGGCGGCAAAGGGGTGGGCCGCCTTCTTCAAAATCACGATGTTCCCCAACCCCACAGGCAACGGCTCGATGGCGAGCCAATCCACGGGCCCCTTGTTCTTGTAAACGTCAAAGGCGTTATATTCCGACACCGGAATCGCGATTTTGTATTCCCCCGCGGCCAGGAACTTGACCGCGGCATCAGCTCCCTCGGTGCGGAACTGGGCTTTGTTTCGCGCAAAACCTTCCAGGAGCTTCGTGGCTCTCTCGGGACCCAGACCATGCCATATGGGATTGAACCAGACGCCGGCGGCAATACTGTTAAACCCCACCTGGCCGCTCCATTTAGGATCCAGCAGGTCTTCCCATGTTTTCGGAAGATCCTTCTTGGACACCAGTTTCGTGTTGTAGGCCAAGCTGTAGTAGCGCTTGCGGAAAGCAATCGATATGGTGCCGTATTTCAGATCATCGGGATAGCTCTTCCAAACCGGGAGATCGGCCAACTCGCCCAGGGCCTGAGCATCCAGATAGTTCTTCAGTGCTCCCCCGAGTCCTGTGACGATGTCGGCGATGGGAGATCCACGCTGGGCGGTCAAAAGAACCTTCTGGTAGCGAACTTCGGTAGGTGCCTTCAAGTATTCCACCTTCACAAACGGGTACCTCTTATAAAACGGCTTGAGAATTTCCTCCTGGTCCCTGGGATCGTCCGTGGAATACAGGATAATCTTCCCTTCGACCTTGGCTTTGTCCAGCCAATCCTTGGGAACCGCCAGCTCGGCCTCCACTCCCTTCGCCCCGGCAGCGGCAACGACTTTCCCCGCCGCTGTCAGTAGCAACAAAGGAGCCATGACCGCCACCAGAATAGCAACCATCTTGTTTGTCTTCATCTCGCTTCCTCCAAGCCTTTTCTCTCTTGACGGGCAAAAAGCGCAGAGAGTCTTTCTCCCCACTCTTCCTTCAACCGAGCTTTCAGAACCGGACTGAGGCCGCTGACAGGAGGGAACTGGTCCTTCCATTCAAACGGACGGGTGGCATCAATGATCGCCCTGGAGTTAAATCCTTTGTGCTCCCTGGGGATGATCGGGTCCAGGGGCCCGCTCCAGCAGCGCCGCAAAATATCGATGGATTGTTCCGGATCACTGCGCGTGCACAGCGCCCAGATGAGATCGTCGCTGTCATAGATGTTCACGTCTTCATCGACCACGACGACATAGCGCCCCAGATAGGCTCCCGCCCGGCACTGGCTTGCGATGATGGCCGCTTGGCGGGCATGGCCGGGATAGCGTTGCTTGATGGCCACCACGATCAAAAATCGACTGGCCGCCGGGTGGCAGTTGACCGCAGTCACATCGGGCACGCCCGCCTCCTCGAGGGCGTTCCAGATCAAAGACGCGTGCATCAGCGTGTGGACCCCCTTGCCCACCGAAGGACGCATGGGAGGGGCTCCGCACAAGATGGGATTGTTGCGGAACATAACGGATTGAACCCGCATGACCGGCTCAGGCCTTCGCGAACTGGCGTAGTAACCCGTCCATTCCCCGAAGGGCCCTTCGTCCATCCAATCCCCGGGAGCCATCTCTCCTTCGAGGACGATCTCACTGCGGGCCGGGATGGGCAGGCCGGTCACAGGCCCGCGAATCACCTCAATAGGCTCACCGCGTACCGCCCCTGCATACTCATATTCCCCCATCTTGTACGGGACCGAGGTGGAAGCGGCCAGGAAAAGAAGCGGGTCCTGTCCGAGGCAAATCGCGACAGGGCAGGGTCGCTTCCTGTCAAAGTATTTCTGGCGCTGAATCCGGCCGTGCTTTCCGGGGGAAATGTAGACTCCTACGGACCGTTCATCTTGAAGCATCACCCGGTATGTTCCGAAGTTGATCCAGCCGTCTTCCGGATCCTGCGTGATCACCATGTGGGCCGTGCCCAGATAACGGCCGCCGTCCAGCTCGTGCCACCGGGGAGCCGGAAACTCATACAGGTTCACCTGACTACCCGTTCGGACGTTTTCCAAGATCGGCCCATCTCGAACTTCCAGGGGAGGCAGGGGCGCCAGGCGACGCACCTTGTGACGCCACTGCTGCACGAATTCTATGGGGCTCAGGTGCGGATCAAGACCCGTTGTAAGCCCCAGCCTCTCCACGCTCGTAAACAAATTGGCGAGGACCCGGTGCCCGGCAGGATATTCTTTAATCCGGTCAAAGAGCAGGGCCGGAGGGGAAGAAGAGCCCGAGCAGACCAGTTCCACGATTCCCCCCATCTCCAGGTCCCAGTGAACTCCTTCAATCGCCTCCAATTGGCCCAAAGCTTCCACTTCGGTCATCCAACTCCTGAGGTCCGAATACCCCATCCGTCCTTCCCTTCCGCAAGAGTCCCTCGTCGAGAGGTCTCCGCTCCCCTTTAACGCCGCCCTCCAACCTCCCGGAATCCCAGACGGCGCATGCCCATGGCCACCATGAAAAGGAATAAAATCATCAGGGTGCCGAGACCGCAAACGGCTCCCATTTGGCCATCGTCCCACAGCATCCAGACAAACACCGAAAGTACCTGGTTCTGAGACCCTTCGTAGAGCATCAAAGGCATACCCGTTATACGCACCGAAAGAAATAGGGACCAGATCCCGAGGCCCACAAAGGTGGGAATCAGCAAAGGGAAATGAATCTTGCGAAATGTCTCCAGCATAGTCGCCCCGCTCAGGTACGCCGCCTCTTCCAGCTCCCGGTGAATTTGCAGCAAAGAGGCGGTCATGGCCCGGGTCCCATAGGCCATGAAGCTCATCATGAAACCCAGGGAAATCAACCACACCGTACCGTAGAGGGGAACATACGGTCTCAGTTCCAGAAAGATCCAGATGAGAGCCAAAGCCATAACGATTCCGGGAATGGAGCGGGGCAAAAAGGCCAGCATGTCCATCAACCTTCTTCCCCAGAACCGCGTGCGCACCAGCACCCAGGAGATGAGGAAGGAGAGGATAATCGTGCCCACGGCTGTGACGACGACCATGAGGCCGGTGTTCTTCAGCACCTTCCAGGTAGCACCGTAAATGACAATGGTGCGGTAGTTGTCCAGGGAAACAAGGGACAGACTCTTCACCGTCGGCAAAGTTGGAAAAGGAATCAGCGAGGTCCAAAAAAGCACGAGCAAGGGCAAGACCAGAGTCAGGAGGAGATACAAGAAAACACCACCGAGGGCCACATATTTCCATCGCCCCAGGTCCAATCGTCTGGGCTTGTAGTCCCGGCCGGTCACCACGGCAAACTTGTCGGCCCGGCGGATGGCGCGGGCATAGAGATAGACGCCGATGGCCGCCATGACGACATAGGCCACCGCGAGAGCGTTAGCCTGGCCGTAGTCGGGGGTCTCTAACCCCTGGGTGACCGCGTAAATCTTCGTGCTGAACACGTAGATCCGGGCGGGGAGACCCAGCACGCCCGGAATCTCAAAGGTCTCTAAAACCGTAATCGTCTCGTAGATGAGGACCGCCACGATGCCCGAAGATAACACCCGCAGCGTGATCCGGTGCAGCCGGGAAAAAGGCCCCGCCCCGGAGACGGCGGCGGCTTCCTCCAGGGCCGGATCCATGTTGCGGAACAGGGGAACCATGAGGAGAAAGGAGGTCGGGACGACGCGAAGGGCCTCCAAAACGATCATTCCCGCCAGAGTATACGTGTTCAGCGGAGCGGAGCTTAGATTGAAGAGATCCATCAACCAGCGATTGATATATCCCATGCGCGGGCTAAACAGCAGAACCCAGGCAATGGCATGCAAAACTCCGGGGATGGCCAGAGTCAAGGGGATCGCAGCAAAAGCGATTCCCCTGTAGGGCATGTTGGTGCGCTCCACAAGCCACGCCATTACCAGGGCCAGACCAAGGCCCAAGAATACGGCTCCCGCCGTCAGGATGAGAGTGTTGCTCATGATAACGAGGGTGGATTTCTTCAGGTAAGCCCGGGCGTAATTTTGCAGCCCCGGATTCTTGAACTCTCCGAGGGCGGTCGAGTTGCTGAAACTGCCCAGGATCAGCATCAGCAGCGGGGCCAAGGTAAACGCCAACAGAAACAGCAGGAGAAGCGTGCACCATGGATGGCTGATTCTAAAACCGCGGCGATGGCTTAGACTTACGGTTCCCGCCAGCTCCATATCCTTCTCAACCCTCCTCCAGATAAAAAGAACCCTGGCGTTAGAGAGTCACAGTCTCAACCGCAAGGCACTCGGATGGAACTGCTTATTGAGCTTAAAGCATGAGGTTTACAGTTACACCTCTATAGCATAATCGACCTTGCGGAAACAACCTTCTTTTTCAGCCACCGGCACAAGCCCTCGGATCCCCGATCACCGGCTCAGGGAACACCGCAACCGCAGTTGACTTCGGCCTACAGCTTCTTTCTCTCTTTCTCCTCCAGCTTTGTTCCGGTCCGGTAGTATTCCCCCCGAATCGCCAGGTCTGCTTCTTCTTCCTGCTCCTTGGTCCAATAGCCCAAAGGATAGCCATGCCACGGCACCTTCGGATTTAACTTCTCCCATCCCTCCTCTTCCCAAATCTTCCTGGCTCGTTCCATATATTCTTGGCGAGGAAGAGCCACAGGAGGGTAATCGAATTTCCGCGTCGCATCGATGAGAGCGGCTGAGGAACCCGAGGGAGAAGGAAAGGCCCGTTCCGAATCCGGAGCGTCGGGAGGAGCAGCGGAAACATCCAAACCTGCCGGCCTCCCCTCCACAATGCGGATGTCCCTGTGGGGCTGGACCCGAAACGACATGGCCCAGTTCACCGAGTCGGGATCTCCCGGATCGATGTCTTCGTCCACGGCAATGATGAACTTCACGGTTGGGGGATTGAAGCTATAGGCGGCATGGAGCGCCTGCCAGGCGTCGCCGGGACCATATTTCTTCATCTGGATCACGGCATAGGGACCACTTCCGGAAGTTTGGTGGAATGCCACTCTGAGAACACCGGCAATATTGCAGTCATGCCTTAGCAATTTGAACCAGGCGGCTTCCCGGCCGATGCCCCGCATCACACTGGATTCGCTCGGGGGAAACTGACTGATAAAGGCGCTGTATATGGCATCCCGCCGGTGGGTGATACAGGTCACGTTGAAGTACGGGCTCATTGTGTTCATGCCCATGTAACCCGTGTACTCCCCAAAAGGGGCTTCCCTTTCCAGAGAATCCGTGGGGATTTCACCCTCGAAGACGATCTCCGCCGTGGCAGGTACCTCGAGATCCACGGTTTTGCAGCGCACCAGTTCGACGGGCTCGCCGGCAATTCCTCCCGCCACCGCATACTCGTCTGTGCCGTAGGCGGGCTTCCCAGCCCCCACGTAGATAATATTGGGGCTGGCGCCAATCACAACGGCTGCCTGCAGGGGAATCCCCTTGGCCCTGCACTTCTTCCAATGAGTGAACAGGTGAGAGCCGGAAAAGACGCCGGTGCGAGTCGCGCTTTTAATCATGGCCCGGTAATTTCCCAAATTTCTCTCGCCGGTCTCCGGATCCTTGGTAACCCAGTTCGCGTTGCTCAAATAGGGAGCGTTGTCGAGCCCCGGGGTGGAGACGGGAACAGGAAATTCCCCGATACCCCCGTGGTTCAGGAGCCCCGCTCCCAAGTGAACTTCCTCGTGAACGGGCCCCGTCTCCAATAAAATAGGTTTCACGGGATGCATCTGAGCATCGTTCCATTTGGCCGCGATTTCTTCGGGAGAACACATCATCCCCAACGCATAGATATTCCTTGAGGCGGCATAGCCCCCAACCAGGACGGGCATGGAGTACTTGTTTCCCCTGCCGTCCGTGACGTTCTTAAAGAGGAAGGCTTTGCGCGCCGATTCCGGCAGGTTTCCCCGGAATTGCCAGCGCACCACGGGCATCAGCTCCAGGTCCTTGTTGATGGGACGCTGAACGGTTCGCAAGAGACCACCTTCTTCAAGTTTCTGCAAGAATTCCCTCAGATCGCGATAATATTTCCTCATGACCCTTCCTCTAGAGATCCAGCTTTCGTTTCCTAAATTTCCCCACCCAGGAGGTTGTTTTCCCGGTAATAGGAGCGGGCACCCGGATGAAGGGGAACCGGCATGGTCTTCCACAACTCTTCGGGGCGAATCGGATAATGAAGGGGGCTCTCCATTACCGGAATGTGGCGGTATTTGACCTCGAAATCATCTCGATCCTCCACAATGACCCGTGCCATCAGGCGGGCCACATCGTCCGGCATGTCGCTGCGGACCAGAACCAGCCACTGGCTCCAGTCCAGAGTCGGCACGGGGCGTGCAAGTCCCCGGAATTCCCCTGCATCGATGACGGCTCTTTGATATCCGTAGTCTTGGTTGAGACTCTGGAGTTGCGGCTCATCAATCTCCAGAAACCGCATCTGCCTGCGATCCGTGAACCAATGCCAAGTCATGATCGCCTCGTAAAAAATGGCATCGACTTCCCCGGAGACCACCAGTTTGGGAGCCTTGGGAGGACGTTCGATCTCAAACCATTCTCCACCCCAGCTCCGGATGTCGTCCCATTGGATGCCGTAAGCATTGAGGATGCGCTCGGCAACAAATCCTATGTGATTAATCCCATCATTGAGCCCGGTCACGATCCTGATGGGAGGTTTTTTCTCCCGAAGATCATGAAACGAGCGGATCCCATAGCGCTCGGCAAAGTCCTCGGCGATGGCCAGAACCATGCGGTCCCGGTGGGGCATGGCCGCGATGGCCCGCAGGTCGGGGCAGGGCCGATCGAACATCCCCCGGCCTTCCAAGGCCTGCGCCGCAGTAACAATCGGGGTCGTG
>DATEAK010000164.1:0-6547 GCA_035288405.1 bacterium
TGCAGTCTCAATTTGTGTCTCTCGTTGCTTCGTTTGGGTTCCCGGGTCTTTTTGCTTCGCCATGTATCCCTTCCAACTCCTCATTTCTCAAGGGTCATTTTCCCCAAGCCGATGAGAACCAGGTGGCACAGCTGTTGCAAGGGTGTAAGACAACGGCGTATCTCCTGGTCTGAGAGCCAGGAAGAAATTGGGAGGATACTCATGGAGGGGATTCATCACCAGGAAAAATTCAAAAAAGGAGACGTAATCCTCCGGGAGGGCACCGTCAGCGACGCCGCTTACGTGATTGTCTTCGGAAAGGTGGAAATCTCCAGACAGCTCGATGGCAAGCGGGTGATCATCGAACAACTTGCCGAAGGAGAGATGTTTGGAGAAATGGGCGTGATCTCTAAGGGCCTGCGTACCGCCACGGTAACCGCAGCGGATGATCTCGTGGTCGGAGTAATTGACTATACCACGTTCGACGAACAGTTCGTTCATCTCCCTCGCAGCGTGCGGTTACTGATCGAAACCCTGGTCAAACGGGTCGAGAGAACTTCAAAGCATCTGTCCAATGTGGCCGTCAACCTGGACAAGGCCAAAAAATTGATCGACGCCCTCAAGAGAGATTGATCCAGGACCTTCAGCAGAAGGAATACCCTGCGGGTCAAAGGATTTCCCACCAGTCCAATCCGCCTCTGACTCACGGAAAATCAACAGGAAACCTCAGTGCGATCCCTTGAAGTACTGCTAATGAAAGTCGACCAGGCAGTCGATAAGAACCCGCGTAGAGAATGCCTGGGAGCGAAAAGACGGTTGACACTTCTTAGCAGGCCAATTGAATGGATATAACAAGCGTCGTCGGGCTCATTCTGGCATTTGTGTCTATTATCGGCGGCCAGGTTCTGGAAGGTGGAAGTATTACCGCCATCATCCAGCCCACCGCCGCCCTTATCGTTCTTGGAGGCACAATCGGGGCCACCATGCTCAGCACCCCTCTGGCTGATTTCCTGCGGGGACTCGGGCTGATTCGAAGCGTCTTCTTCGATCCCAAGTCCAATGCCGAAGAAATCAAGACGTTCCTCGTGGAGGTATCCTCGGTGGCCCGCAGAGACGGCGTGCTGGCCCTGGAAAACCGCCTGCACGACACTCCGGATCCTTTGATCGGGAAAGCTCTCCGGCACGTCGTGGATGGACTGGAACCCGCGTTCATCAAAGATCTCCTGGAGTCCGAGATCAACATCCACGAAAGCAAGGAAGAAGCCGCTCTCAAGATGTTCGAAGCGGCGGGAGGATTCGCCCCCACGATCGGTATTCTCGGCGCCGTCCTGGGCCTTATCCACACCATGGAAAACCTGGCCGATCCTAGCAAGATCGGAGAAGGAATTGCAGTGGCCTTCGTAGCCACCGTCTACGGTGTCGGCTCCGCAAACCTTGTGTTTCTCCCCATAGCCAACAAGCTGAAACGGAAGCTCAAGCTTCGGGGTCTCATCCAGGAAATGATCATGCAAGGAGTCCTCGCCATTCAGGAAGGGATCAACCCCCGAATTGTGGAAGAGCGCCTGAAGGTTTACCTGGAGAAGAAAAAAGAAGAAGTGACGAAGGCCGCTTGAGGAACCACAATGGCTCAAAAGAAAAAAGAAGAAGCTCCCGAAAACCACGAACGCTGGCTGGTTTCTTACGCCGACTTTATCACTCTTCTCTTCGCCTTTTTTGTGGTCATGTACTCCATCTCCGAAGTGAACGCGAAGAAAATGAAGAGAGTGGGAGCCTCTTTCCAGAGTGCCTTCAACTTCATCGGCCTCGCCGGCCGCAACAAGCCCTCCATCTTCCCCACCGAGCAGAAGGAGCAGGCCGTCAGCCTCCCCTTGGGGGACAAAATGGCCGGGCGCGGAGAAGGGGAAGGGGGCTGGGACGTCATTCTGGCCCAGATCCAGAACGAAATCCTGAAAGCTCTGTCGGAAGAAATCCAGATTCGCAAAATCAAAGATTTGGCCCGCCTGAGCATCGACGAGCGAGGTCTCGTGGTGAGCCTGGCAGCCAACGAATTCTACCGCCCGGGAGATGCCCAGCTGATCCCCGACCTCCTGCCGGTCGTCGATAAGCTGGCAGAAATCTTAAAACCTCTGAAAGTTCCCATCCGCATTGAAGGACATACGGATAATACACCGATTATTACGAAGGCCTATCCCTCCAACTGGGAACTCTCCACAACCCGGGCCATCAATCTGGTCCGGTATCTCACCGAGCGCTACGGCATTGATCCCCGCCGGTTCTCCGCGGCGGGTTACGGTGAATTTCGCCCGCTGGTGTCCAATGACTCTGAGGAAGGGAAGAGAATGAATCGGCGTGTGGATATCGTGATCCTGAACATCAAGGAGAACCATGTCGAGCCCAGTCCTTACGGTTCCGTTCCCACAGCTTCCACAGTCCTGGACAAGGAAACAGGGAGAGGCCTCACCGAGATCTCAGGTCCCGCCCGGAGAAAATATTGACAAGTGCGGGCCAACTGCCGCACCATACCTTGCAATTCCAAATCGCCGTGGGGGAATCTATGGACCTGGGACTAAGAGATAAGGCTGTTCTCATCACGGGTGGAAGCCGGGGTCTCGGCAAAGCCATGGCCGCCGGATTTGCCGCCGAAGGATGCCGCGTTGCCCTCTGCGCTCGAGGACAAGAGAAGCTGGAATCGGCTGCCGAGGAGCTACGAGCCCTCGGGGCCACGGTTCTTGCTCTCCGCGCCGATGTGACCCGCGAGGAAGAGGCCAGGGCACTCGTGGAAGAGGCGACGCTCCGGTTCGGGAGCGTCGACGTCCTCGTAAACAACGTGGGAGGGTCACGGCCCGGAGGGGTTCTCGAAACCGAAGATCATGACTGGACCGAGATTCTGGCTCTCAACCTCTTGGCGACGGTGCGGATGTGCCGGCTTGTAGTTCCCGGCATGAAAGAGCGCCGCAGCGGGCGCATCATCAACATCGCCTCGATTTTCGGCCGCGAGTGGGGGGGCTCCATGATCTACAATGCAGCCAAGGCCGGGGTCATCAGTTTCTCCAAATTCCTCTCGAGGGAGCTGGCGCCTTATAACATTCTGGTCAACAGCGTTGCGCCAGGCTCCATTCTCTTTCCCGGGGGAAACTGGGAACGTCGTCAGAAGGAAAATCCGGAAGCCATCGCCCGCTTTGTTGTCCAGGAACTCCCCCTGGGACGCTTCGGCCGTCCCGAGGAGATAGCCCACATGGTGGTTTTTCTCGCCTCCGAAAAGGCCAGTCTGGTCTCCGGAGCCTCCATTGCCGTGGATGGATCCCAATCCCGCTCCCTCATTTAAAGCAACCCTTTCTAAGAACACCCTTGAGCATGGCGGATCCGCTGAACCTCAAAGAGATCGAAGACATCACGTTCAGCAGCGGCTGCGGTGTAAAATCGGTGGTAGCCCCGTGCGCATGGTTAACCTGATCATCACCGGAGCGATCAAGAGCCGCACGAGCCATATCCACATCGATCCGTAGGAAACCGAAGCCTCCTCTGAATTGGAACTGGAACCGCCAAGGACATCCTTGCCCCAGCGATGGCCAGAACGTATAATTCATTCTTGTTCAGATCCACAAGCGAGTGCTTCATCAGCTGGTCCACGAAACGAGGAGGGGCCTATGAAACGAGCCCGGTTTGCTCTTTTGACTCTGATCTCCTGGATTTTGCTCCTCATCGTGGCGGTGGGTCCGGCCGCAGGAGGCTGCAAGGACTTAAACCTTGTCGAGAAATTCCCCCGCAGGCTCCTGGGGTTGTTGAGCCCCAAGAAGGCCGCCGCGGCCCAAGGGGATGTGAAGATCCAGTGGTTTGGCCACAACTATTTTCTCATCACCTCGAGCCAGGGAACACAAATCGCCACGGATCCCTTCGGCCGCATCGGTTATCCCATTCCGGAAATCTACCCTCACGTCATTACCGTGGGCCGCGAACACCCAAACCATAACAGCGTCGGACTGGTGGGGGGACACCCTCCGGTTCTCCGGGGGCTGGCCGGCAGAGGGGAAGAGTGGAATCGGGTGGACACTCACATCCGGGAAGTTCACATCTTCAATATCCCCATCTACCAGAGGGGGTTTGCGGGCCAGTACAAAGGCGCCGCCTTTGTCTTTGAGGCAGATGACCTGTGCATTGCTCACCTGGGAGATCTGGGCAGCGAGATGAATGAGGATCAGCTGGCGGCCCTGGGCAAGGTTGATGTTGTGCTGATTCCCATCGGCGGGCAGTTCACCATGGATCCCATCACGGCGAAAGAGGTCATGGCCCAAATCAAACCCAAGATCGCGATACCTATGCATTTCTACGACAACGAGAGGCTCCTGTCGGAATTCCTGAAAGGGAACTGGCGGAGTGTGCGCTTCGAGTCGGATACTCTGGTGGTGAACAAGAGCACCTTGCCTCCCAAGACGGAAGTAGTCTCCTTACACCACCGCTGAGTCTCAAGAATCGCCGATCGATTTCTCAAGCAAAGGGAAGAACTCCGGCGGGGACCTCGCCCAGGGGGAGAAAAAGTGATCTCAGTCCCCTGCCTCAAGCGGGAATTCGAGTATAACCCTGGGGACGAGTGGCGCAGCCGGGAACATCGTCTCAGCTCGACTTTGATGGAACGCCTCGATGGCATCGAGGGCCTGAAAAATTTCACGGCCATCGATGTGGGCTGCGGTCAGGGCCGTCTGACCCTCCATCTGGCGAGTCGGACCGCGCGCGTCGTGGGAATCGACTGGGATCCTTCTCAGATTGATCTTGCCAGAGCGCGGGCGGAAGAGTTACATTTCACCCACGTCAAATGTGTCTGTGGGGACGCGGAAAAGATCGAGTACCGGGACCTGGTCACCGGCGGTTCCGTTCACCTGGTGGTATCCAACTTGTGCATGTCCGATGCCATCATGAGTCGTGCTTACCGTGCACTGGATCGAGGCGGTATTTTTCTGTTCGAGGCATTCCACCGCAGCCAGTGGCAGGAGACGGGAATCCCTTCCCGGTTCGCACAGTCTGAGGGGGAAGTTGACGCCACCCTGCGGAAGTTGGGCTTTCGGGTCCAATACCTCGGAGTCGAGCAGGACGTCGTACGTTTTCATGACATAGAAGAATTTCTGGAATCCGGAATTGTTTCCGGGCAGCTTCGGGAAAAATGGGAAACGGATGGACGATGGACCGGACTATTGTCTTCTTTTAAACAGGGGAGCTGTCGGTTGACGGTCCGGGGTCATCTCATCGCCAAAGCCACTAAGGAGGGGAAAACGTAGATGGAAGAGGAGGAACGGATGAGCACTCTCGAGGGGCTCAGAGAGCAGGCCATGGGCTGCACACTCTGCCCGCTGTCGCAATCCCGCACCCAGGTGGTCTTCGGAGCGGGGAATCCCAGGGCCCGGGTCTTGTTCATCGGCGAGGCCCCCGGCTACCACGAAGATCTCAAAGGAGAGCCTTTTGTAGGCTCCGCGGGCCGACTCCTCACAGAGCTTTTGGAAAGCATCGGCCTGAAACGAACCGACATCTACATCGCGAACGTCATCAAATGCCGCCCCCCGGGAAACCGCAATCCTCTTCCGGAAGAAATCGAACACTGCAAACCCTACCTCATGAAGCAGATCGATCTGATCAAGCCGAAAATCGTATGCACTTTGGGGAATTTCTCGACCCAGCTCCTTCTCAATAAGAAAATCGGGGTCAGCAAACTGCGTGGGCAATCGTTTCTACTCAACGGATACACGGTGGTCCCCATGTACCATCCCGCGGCAGCACTGCATCAGGGAGGGCTTCTGGTTTCCCTCAAGGAAGATTTTACCAATCTGAAGAACCTCTTGGAGTCCGGCAGTGAGCCGACTCAAGTGACCGAGCAGATGACCCTCTTCTAGTGCAGGATCGATCCACGAACTCGAATCCTCTTGGCCGAGAATCCGGCCTAGCTAGATCCGCTGGGATGATGGACAGGGACTCCGACAAGCCATTTTTTAAGACGAAATCTTCAGGCGCTGCTTCCAAACCTTTCCCATCCCGTGGCACCCGTATCCGCCGGCGTCCCGGCTGGCTAAAAGCGGCCAAAGTGATTGGCCGCATTCCTCTTTCCTTGAAATATCGCTTCTACGTGGAGGGCAGAGAATTTCTGCCGGCGGAAGGGCCCGGAATCTTCCTGATCAAGCACCAGTACTGGATCGATGTCCCAATTGTAACGCTGGCCATCCCGCGAGATCTTCATTTCGTGGCGAAAGGAGAGCTCTTCCAATTCCCTCCCGTGGCCCGCATCCTGACGTTGCTCGGAGGTGTTCCCCTGGACCGGCAGCACCCCGAGGCTCACGTGGATTCCTTCCGCTACCTCCGAACTCTGTTGAACTCGAGGCAATTTGTGGTGATCTTTCCCGAGGGCACCTATTTCCGTGGACAGATGGGTCCCGGCAAAACACGCCTCGTCGAGCACCTGCTGAAATTTTGGAAAGGAGGCCCGACCGCTTCGATTCCCTTCATCCCTGTGGGAATCCGCTATCAGGGGAAGTGGCCCAGGCAAGTCCGAGTCCGCATCGGCCCTGCCCTTTATGCCCGAGAGTCG
>DATEAK010000165.1:0-11423 GCA_035288405.1 bacterium
TCAAAAAATCCAGGAGGCCCGCGCGGAGATCAACCCGCTCCATCGGCTGAGTAAAGAGGGCCTATTGGATGTGCGGATCTAGAGAGCCCGATCCGGCATACGACGTCCCTGGTTGAATTTCTCCAGCGCGCGAAAGGGATCCATGCGAGAGAAGAGACGACCTCATAAGAAGCGAGCCGTGGTCCTCGAATATTCCCCTCCCGGGGACCGGGCTCCCCGTGTAACGGCCAAGGGGCAGGGGGAAATCGCCCAAAAGATTCTGGAACTGGCCAGGAGTCACGGGATTCCGCTGCGCAAGGACCCGGACCTTCTGGAAATCCTCTTCCAGGTGGAATTGGAAAAGGAAATCCCTCCGGCCGTCTATCAAGTTGTGGCGGAGATTCTCGCCTTTCTTTACACGATCAACGCAGGACAGATTTCAGCGGGTACGAATCTGGATCCTACGGCCGCGGAGTGATTCCCGGTCAAAAAATTGCCTCCTAGCGGCAAGAAGTTCCCCATTCCGGCACATTCCTCTGAGAGCCTCCCGAGGGAAGATTCCTAACCCCTGAACAACCCGTGAGATGCAGGTGCGGCCGGGAAAACCCATTGGCACCGACCTTGCAAAGAAGCAAGAGAGTCGCCAAGGAGGAAGCTCAAATGAACGGTTTTTATCCGGCAGTGGCCGGAGCACTGGCTCAGGACCGCAGGCTTGAAATCCTCACCGCCAACCTGGCCAACGCGAACACCCCGGGTTTCAAAGCAAGCATCCCTGTCTTTCGAACCTTCCTCAGCGGGACATCGACTCCGGGAGTGCTACCGGTTGGTGACTTTTCGCGGCCTGGAATTCAGCCCCTCGATTCCGACGCGATGGGCTGGATTTCTTCTTCGGTCGTCGATTTGCGGCCTGGAGACATAAAGCAGACCGGTTCAGCTCTGGACCTCGCCATCGATGGAGAAGGCTTTTTCGCAATCCGGACCTCTCAAGGCGAGCGCTACACGCGGGGCGGGAATTTTACCCGCAAGGCCACGGGCGAACTGGTAACTCAGGACGGTTCCCCCGTTCTGGGCATCAATGGCGGACCGATCCGTCTCGGACCGGGGGAAATGACAGTCTCCGACAATGGGGGAATAACCGTAGAGGGTAACCCGGCCGGGACTTTGAAGGTGGTCACTTTTAAGAATCCGCAACTCCTCGAAAAAGCGGGGGAGGGATTGCTGAACCTCCGGGAAGGAACCCCCGACTTGGTTCCCGCACAAACCTTGCGGGTACGGCAGGGCTACCTGGAAAACTCCAATGTGAGTGTGGTGGAACAGCTCACCGGGATGATCACGACCTTACGGGCCTTTGAAGCATACCAGAAGGTAATCCAGTCGCACGATGAGGTAACTGGCAAAAGTATCGAAATCGGGAGGATCTAGCATGATACGGTCTCTGTTTACAGCTGTCACCGGGATGAAGGCCCAGGAACTCAACATCGATGTCATGGCCAACAACCTGGCCAACGTGAACACGGTGGGTTTCAAACGGAGCCGTGCCGATTTTCAAGATCTGCTCTACCAAACTCTCAGGGAAGCAGGATCGGCTTCCTCCGCCAACACCCAGCTCCCGACGGGACTCCAGGTAGGACTTGGGTCCAGGCCCGTGTCGGTGCAGAAGCTATTCACCCAGGGGGATTTTCAACCGACGGAGCGTTCCCTGGATTGGGCTATCGAAGGCGACGGCTTTTTTCAAATCACGCAGCCCAACGGGGAATTGGCCTATACGCGGGCGGGCTCGTTGAAGACGGACAGCCAGGGGCGAGTCGTGAACTCGGACGGCTATGTTATGGATCCGCAGATCACGATTCCATCGGATGCCGTGTCAATTTCAGTCGGTGCGGACGGAACGATCTCCGTGGTCCAGGCGGGTCAAACGACCAGCAATCAGGTGGGCAACATTTTGTTGGCCAAATTTGCCAACCCTACGGGGCTGAAAGCGCTGGGGAGAAATCTTTATGTGTCCACGGAGGCTTCGGGTACCGCGACCACGGGGACTCCGGGCCAGGACGGGTTCGGCACGATTGCCCAGGGGTTCCTGGAACAATCCAATGTGAGCATCGTTGAAGAACTCACCCAGATGATCGTGGCCCAGCGCGCTTACGAGGTGAATTCCAAAGCCGTTCAGTCGGCCGACGAAATGCTGCAAACGGCCAACAACATGAAACGGTAGCCCGGAACGAAGAGCGAATCGTGGAGAATCAGGGTAGCGGCCCCGAGTTCGGATGAGGAGTGGAGATGAAGAGGGGATTTGGTAAATTCTTCTGGGGATTGGCAGGCCTTCTCAGCTTGATTCTGTTTCTCGTCCCCGACGTAGCCGGGGCCCCAGCGTCCTTCCAGACCCGGTCCGTTCCACCGGAGCAGATCCGAGAGGCCGCGGTTGCCTATCTGGCTCACTATCTTCCTTGGCCACGTGAAAATGTGGAGATCAAGGAGATCGTCTTTCCCCAAGAGATTCTGGTGCCGGCCGGAAAGCTCTCTTTTGAATTCGGTCCCCCGAGCGGCGACAAAACTTTCGGGTCTCTCTCTCTCCCTGCCCAGGTAAGGGTGGACCAGAACCTGGTGCGACGTTTCCGGGTAACGGCAACCGTGGAAGTCTATCGTCTGGCTGTCGCTGCCGCCAAGCCGATCGCCCGCGGCCAGATTCTCGGTGCCGGGGACGTCTATCTCCGTCGCATGTCGGTTCGGGAGCTGTTGCCGAATACTGCCTCGGAAATCTCCAAGGTTGTGGAGAAGAAGGCCCGCCGCTTCCTGCAGGCCCACCAGGTGATCAACGAGACCTTTCTGGAAAATCAAACGGCAGTGCGCAAGGGGGAGGTCGTAAAGCTCGTCGTCGAGTCCCCATCCCTGCACATCGAGACCCCCGGGAAAACGGTCCAGGACGGCGGAGTGGGTGAGGTGATCCGGGTCTTGAACCTGGGCTCACACAAAGAAGTCTACGGGCGGGTCCTGGATAGCAAGACGGTCCAAGTGGAATACTGAGGAGCCCATAATGTCTATTTTTGTGAAATCGATCGCCAAACGTGCGCCCGGTTTTCTCGTTTCAGGCTTGCTCCTTACCGGATGCACACTTCCCATGCAAACTGAACACATCAGCTCCTCCCCGATCGCAGTCTCACCTGCAATACCACAGAGCCCGCGGCGTGCGACAATAGATGGATCTCTCTGGGAAGATTCAGGATCGAGCCAGAATCTTTTCTTCCTGGACAGCCGGGCCCGTAATGTGAACGACCTGCTCACGGTGATCATCAGTGAAAATCCCACCGCCGACCAGACGGCCAATACCAAGACAGCCAGGAAGAGCAACCCTTCGGCGAGTATTTCCCAGGTCCTCGGCTTGGATTTTACGAAAGACAATCTCGGAGGAATTCTCGGGCGCCCTCCCACAATTTCAGCCTCGATGAATAACGCCTTCGATGGGTCCGGGTCCACGGATCGCAGCGGCAAGGTCCTGGCAACTCTGAGCGCCCGAGTATTAGAAGTCCTTCCCAACGGGAATCTGGTCATTGAAGGAAGAAGGGAAATTACGATCAACCGGGAAACTCAATTCATTACGATCAGCGGCGTCGTCCGTCCTACGGACATCGACAAGGACAACACGGTGCAATCGGCGAAGCTTTCCGATGCCCGGATTTCCTATACGGGAAAGGGAGTCCTGGCCGATCAGCAAGGCCCCGGCTGGCTGTCCCGCATCCTGGATAAGGTTTGGCCCTTTTAAGGAGTTGCGGATGAAGCACTGGCATTTCACTCGTCCTGGAACCTTTTTCCTCCTGCCGCTTTTTCTTCTGACCCTTGGCTACGCCCCAAAGGCAGAGGCGGTGCGGGTCAAAGATCTGGCCACGATCAAAGGCACGCGGAGCAATCAGCTTTTTGGTTACGGGCTGGTCGTGGGGCTGAACGGCACCGGGGACAAGACCAACACCAAATTTACCGTGCAGTCCCTGGTAAACATGCTCTCGAACCTGGGGATAACGGTGGATGCAACTCAGGTCAAGGTGGGCAACGTGGCGGCTGTCATGGTTACGGCGAATCTTCCTGCCTTTGCCCGCTCAGGGAACCGAATTGACGTGCTGGTCTCCTCCCTTGGGGATGCCAAAAGCCTACAGGGAGGAACCTTACTCCTCACGCCTATGAAAGGACCGGATCAGCAGGTGTACGCCGTAGCGCAAGGGGCTCTTTCGGTGGGAGGTTTCTCGGTTGGCGATGAGAGTAACGTGCAAAAGAATCATCCGACCGTGGGAAGCATCCCGGCGGGCGCCATCGTGGAAAAAGAAGTCCCTTACGTCTTCAATGACATGAGAAATTTAACCCTGTCACTGCGCAGCCCCGATTTCACCACAGCCTTGCGCTTGGCTGAAGCTATAAACCAAGGAATCGGCAAGGGAACCGCGACGGCTCTCGACGCGGGCACGGTCCAGGTGGAGATTCCAGCACAGTTTCAGAGCAACGTTGTTTCCTTGGCGGCCGCACTGGAGAAGCTCGATGTGCAACCGGACACCATCGCCAAGGTGGTTATTGACGAGCGTACCGGAACCGTGGTCATGGGGGAGAATGTGCGAATCTCCGCAGTGGCCGTTTCGCACGGCAACCTGACGATCCGTATCAAGACAGAACAGGATGTCTCGCAGCCCTTGCCTCTGGCGCCGGCCCCGCCTACCGGTGCCGCTCCCGCGACGACTGATCAGCGAGTGGTTACGGCTCCCGGAGGGACGACCGTAGTGACCCCGCGCCAGACCACAAGCGTGGAGGAACAGGAGGGCCGTCTCATCATCGTCGATGCCGGGGCCGGTCTTGGAGAACTCGTGCGAGCACTAAACGCGATCGGAGTAACCCCAAGAGACCTGATCGCGATCTTGCAGTCGATCAAGGCGGCCGGCGCCTTACAGGCCGAACTGCAGCTCATTTGATGGAGGAGATGAGCGATCAGCTGTCAGCCAGAAGTCGAAATACAAGAAATGCCGGAGAGAAAAGGAAGATTTGAAAGTTGATTGCCGAGGGCTGATCGTTGAGCGCTTTTTATAAGGGTGAGAAACGCGTGAACAATATTGATGGGCTCCGAAACTTTCAGTGGGAATCCAAATCGCTCCAGGGCAAGTCCGAGGATCTTCTCAACAAGTTGGAGACCCAGGGAAGCGCACAGGGGAAGACAGATCCCGCGGCCTTAAAACGAGCGGCTCGGGAATTTGAGGCCGTCTTTATCGGTCTGGTGATTCAGAAAATGAGGGACACGATCCCGAAAAGCGGTTTTTTGGACGGTGGGTTTGGTGAGGAGGTTTTTACCTCTCTGATGGACCAGGAGTTTGCCAAGGGCTTGGCACAAGAAGCGGGAGGGCAACTGGCCGATGCGCTCGTCCGTCAACTTATGGAATCGCACGCCGGTCCCGGTCGAGATACACCGAAACCGGGAGGGTCTCATCCGCATCAGGAGAAGACCTCGAATCCGGAAAACCTTCTCGCCCCGGTGCAGGGTCGTATCAGCTCTCACTATGGGTATCGCAATGATCCCTTTACGGGAGAAAGAAAATTCCATGGAGGGATCGACCTGGCAGCTCCCGGCGGATCCAGAGTGCACGCCGCACTGGACGGGCAGGTTGAGTTTAGCGGTTGGGCTCCCGGCTATGGGAATTTGGTGGTCCTAAAGCATCCGGGAGGCTATACGACTCTTTACGGTCATAATGAGGAAAACTTGGTGTCGGTCGGGGAGCCGGTCGCGGCGAACCAAGTGATCGCGCGAGTCGGGAGCACAGGAAGGTCTACAGGACCCCACACCCATTTCGAGGTTCGCTTTCAAGGTAAGGCGGTGGATCCACTCCCGTACCTGACCGCCGGTCATAAGCAAAGGGCACCCGGGGGATCGCAAGATGATACGGTTTAACCTGCGGAATTATGGGATGTTGCAGTGGATTTAAGTAGTTTGAAAGGGGCGCCGATGAAGAGTCATGGACGGACAATAGAAGGAAAACAGAATGACGACTCCAGGAACGATTCCGCCCCTAAAACCTCTCATCGAGCCCAAGACTCCGGTTGCACCGGAGAAAGCCAAGGGGACTTCCCGCAAGAACCCGGAAAAGACACACGTCGGGCAAGGGGAGAAAGTGCAATTATCTCCCGAGGCCCGCAATCTCTCCGAGGTCCATGCAGAAGACCCCATCGCTGCTGCCAAGCGCTCCCGGCATATCGCCCAAATCAAGAAGCAGGTCGAGCAAGGAACCTACCAGGTGAGGGGGCAAGAAATTGCTGAGAAACTTCTTAGAACGATGCTCAAGGAGCGCGACACCCTCAAGTGACCGGTTCCCCTATCGGCTGGCTGGAAACAGGATTCAACCATGAACGAACCATCGCCGACCCCGCAATCCTTGTTTGAAATCCTGGCTGAGGAGCTCCGTCTTCTCCGTGAATGTCGGGCCCTTCTGGAGGAGGAGAGACACTCGCTGGCCGCTCTCTCGGTTGAGCGGATCTATGAAGGAGCCAAGCGCAAAGAAACGCTGGCGCTGCAAATCCGCTTGCTGGAGGAAGCTCGCAAGACCTTGTGCCAGAAATTATCCCGGGAATATGGCCTGCGCGCTGAGTCTTCATTGGTGCAGCTCTGCCGGAAGTTTCCCCAAGCGGAGAGGAGAAAACTGCTCGACCTGCGACGCCAGCTCCGTGAACAGGGAGCTCTCATCTCGCGGTGCCACGAGGATAATCGCTTCCTCGTGGACTCTTCCTATCACTGGATTCAGCTGGCCATCAATGTCCTGCGAAGCCTCGGAGCTGATCAGAGAAGCCAGCGGACCTACAATCCTACGGGTGAGATGTCAGGGACCTACCGGGGAAGAATCCTCGATCGCCGCCAGATTTAAGGGAGGGGTTCATGCCGGGTCTGATCGAAGCACTTAATTCGGCCAAGCTGGCTCTGTCGACCCAACAAATTGGGATCCAGGTCACCGGGCATAACATCGCCAACGTCAACACGGACGGGTACAGCCGCCAGGAATCCGAGATGAAAACCACGAGGCCTTATTCGGCGGAGCCCGGCCAGATCGGCACCGGCGTGACAGTGTCCCAGATCTCCCGACAGTTCGATCGCTTCCTGCAGAAGCAAATCACGGATGTCACCTCCAACTTCAGTGAACTCGATGCAAGAAATCAAGCTCTAAAGCAGGTGGAATCCACCTTCAACGAATCGTCGGGCAACGGGATTAACAACATTTTGAGTGAATTCTGGAACTCCTGGCAGGATGTGGCAAACAACCCGCAAGGAGCTTCCGAGCGCGTCGCCCTGCGCGCCAAGGCTCAAGATCTGGTCGATACCTTCAATCGCCTGAGCAGCGATCTGACCCAACAGCGCACGAATGCGGATCGCAACGTCGTGGGAGCTGTAGGGGAAATTAACCTGCTAACCTCGCAGATCGCAGAGCTCAACTCGAAAATTGCCCAGGTTGAAGTGGGAGACCAGAACGCCAACGACTACCGGGACCAGCGCGAGCGCCTCATCCAGGATCTGTCGAAGAAGATTGATATCAACTATTTCGAGGGCGATAACCATATGGTCGCGATTTTTGCCGGGCAAGGCAAATCCCTGGTGGAGGGAACTTTGAACTTCAATCTCTCAGGGGATATGAACACGCTTGGTTACCATGATGTCATGTGGGAGAACACGGCAGGAACCAAGGCAGACGTCGGCACAGAGATCCAGTCTGGCTCCTTGAAGGGATTCCTGGATGCCAGAGACACATTGATTCCCAAATATCTCAACGATCTCAACGAACTTGCCGCGTCCATCGTGATCGAAGTAAACCGGCAGCACGAGGCGGGATACAGCCTGGACGGAACAACCGGGAATACTTTCTTCGCCCCGCTGACTTCCATATCCACCACCACCGCCAATACGACGGGTCTCACCACATTCACCGAAGTCGACAGCGGGAACGTCGGAGGAGCCACGATCAATACGGGCACGGTCGCCGACCGAACCTTAGTCAACGGAGACGACTACGAGATCCGCTTCAAGAGCTTCTTGGTGGATGCGGGGAACAACACGCTGAACGTGACCACCACGAACGGGACCGCCAGTGTTACCTTGACGGCCTCGGTCGGGCAGACGGGCGCCGCCCTGGCGGCCGATGTACAGGCCCGATTAAACGCCAGCGGGGTTCTGACCGGCGCAGGAGCCGATACGATGACGGTCTCCTATATTCCCGCCACCGATACGTTTTCGATCAGCATCAACAACGGCAAGACCGTCACAATCAACACCGCCGCCAGCACGGCGAACACTCTTCTCGGGTTCACGGCGGATCCCGCCGCCGCCTCCTCCATCACCTCCGATTCGGCGTCCGGCAACAGATTGTACGATATCGTCAACACGACGACAGGAACCACTCTGTCAAGCAACGCGAGCTACACCTCCGGAAGCACGATTACCTTCGATGGGGTCAGCGTGATCATCTCCGACGGGAGCAGCGCGCCGGAAAACGGGGATATTTTCGGCATCAAATTCACGCGGCAAGCGGCCGAGAATATGAGTTTAAGCTCGGATGTGCAGGGGAGCGTGAATAAGATTGCAGCGGCTCAGACCAGCGCGGGAGTGCCGGGCGATAACACCAATGCGTTGTCCATTGCAGCACTCCAGAATAGCCTGACCATGGAGGGCAATCAGGCGACGTTCGATACGTACTACAACACGGTGGTGGGCAGCGTCGGAGTGGATGCGCAAGGAGCCCAAAGGAATACGGATCTCCAGCAACTCCTCGTCAACCAACTGCAGGGCCGACGGGATTCGGTCTCCGGGGTTTCCTTGGATGAAGAGCTTACCAATCTGATCAAATTTCAACACGCTTTTCAGGCCGCGGCCAAAGTGGTGACTGTGATCGACGAGCTCCTCGACACCGTGATCAAGCTTACAGGTTAAGCTTGAGAAAAACAGGTGTCGCGCCGATAGGTACTAAGGAGGCCCCATGAGGGTTACGGATCTAGGACGCTTTAGCACGATCGCCAACAACCTGTCTCAGGTCACCGAGAAAATGCTCGAAAGCCAGGACAATATTTCTTCAGGCAAGCAGGTCAACAAGCCTTCGGATAATCCTGTGGGCATGACCCAGGTTCTAAGCTACCGCTCGGATCTCGCTTCGCTGTCCCAGTACGTCAGGAACCTGGATCAAGGAAAAGCTTTTCTTAGTGTGACAGAGTCCGCGTTGAATGATATGGAAAATCTGCTGGTCAACGCCAAAGAGATCGCCATCTCCCAGGCAAGCGGAACCGCCACCCCCTCGAGCCGGCAAACGGCTGCCGCACAAGTAGAGAATCTTTACGATCAGGCCGTCGCTACGGCAAACCGGAAACTGGGAGACCGGTACATTTTCGCCGGATTTAAGACGGCCACCGCACCCTTCTCCTCCACAGGGGCGTATAACGGAGACTCAAACTCAATTGACATCCAGATCGACGAAACTTCCCGCCTGGCCATCAATCTTGCGGGAGACGCGGTTTTCAAGGGAAGCAACGATCTCTTCACCGCGCTGGATGGATTGCGCCAATCCCTGGCAACGAATGATTCGGCCGGAATCCAGAATGCCATGGACACGATACAGGCTGCTCACGACCAGGTCCTGGCCAACCATACGGATATCGGCGCCCGGATGAACCGCATTCAACTGGCTCAGGACAATTTCTCCAAGACGGAGGTCGATATAAAAAGTCTTGTCTCGAACATCGAAGACCTGGATATGACGAAAGCGATCACGGAACTCACAAGTAGGCAGACTGCTTATCAAGCTTCTTTGATGGCGAGTTCCAAAATCATGCAAATGAGCCTTGTTAACTTTTTGAGTTGATCTTTAAGGAGAAGCCAATGCTGGTCCTGACACGGAAGTCGGGGGAAAGCATCCGGATCGGGGACGAAATCACGGTCACCGTGATGGAGATTCGCGGTAAGCAGGTCCGTTTGGGGATCGAGGCTCCTGCGGAGACAACGGTCCACCGAGAAGAGGTCTACCGGAGAGTGCAGGAAGAAAACCGGTTAGCGGCCACCGCACCCTTGAGGGACATCGACTCATTGGGTGAGATATGGAGAAAAGTCGAGCGCAAGAAAAATGGCAGGAAGGGATCGTAATGAAATTGCAAACACCGCGATTTGGAGAAATTGACGTCGACCAAGCTCAGATCATTTCCTTTCCCTCGGGCGTGATCGGCTTCCCCCAGGTGAGGCAGTATGTGCTCCTGGAAGACGACAAGAATGCCCCATTCCAATGGTTACAGGCCGTGGAAGACGCGAATCTGAGGTTTCTCGTCATTAATCCATTCCTTTTCCGAAAAGATTACGAATTTGAAATTCCGGATCCCATTCTCGAACAGATCGGAGCCGAAAAACCCGAGGATGTTGCGGTGCTGGCGATCGTCACCATACAACCGGACACCCATCGCCTGACAGCCAACCTACAGGGACCTGTGGTAGTCGCTGGCAACACCCGCATCGCCAAACAGCTTGTCCTCGTCAGCACCCCATATCATACCCGACACGATATCCTGGAGGAGATGGGGGTCAAGATGGAAGCCGAACCGGTATCTGCCGGGGCGGCAATCGAGAAACCTTAGAGACGTTCCCGGATGGTCCGGGCTTTTTCCCGGTAGACTTCTTTCCAGAATTCTTCTGCGCTGATCTTGTGGAGCAAGGTGCGCCGGTGGAGATCTTCCCGCTTCCGGGTGTACCCTTTCACATCGGCAAACCGGCCCAGCGCCCGATCAGGCCACAGATCCAAACCGTCGATGTACGCCGCCTCTTTCCGGAGGCGCTCAACGGAGAAACCCATGGCTTGCCGAACATCCCGCCGCGACCTCGATGCGTGCGCCATTGCGGGCCAGCGACTGTTGGGCGGCTTCGAGCGCCTGCACCACATCTAGCCCGTCATATCCTCCGCTGAGAGGCTGGCGTCCGTCCCGAATGCACTCGACAAAGTGTTGACATTCGAGTTTCAGAGGCTCAACAAAGTCAAGTTTGGGAATCAGCACATCCCCAGCTCGCAAGAGGAGTTGGAACTCACCATAGTTCTCAAACCGTCCCAAAGAAGCATTTTCAAAATTGTACTCTCCGGGCGCCATTGCCTTTCTTGTGACCCCCTTGTCATAAACCATCACACGTGCATCCGCGTTGACATCGTCGTACACCACCATCTTCTCACTGCCCACCACGGTCAGTCGCCGTACCTTATGGGGGTCGAGCCAACTGATGTGTACGTTGGCCCCCACACCCTCAGGGTAGTCCAAGGTCATAAAGACGACGTCTTCGATTCCCGCCTGGATGTAAGAATAACCGCGGGCCATCACGCCCAGCGGGGCGCCACCCAGCCAGTAGTTGAGAATCGACAGGTCGTGGGGTGCAAAGTTCCACAGGGCGTTGACATCCTGGCGGATGATGCCCAGGTTGA
>DATEAK010000166.1:0-3274 GCA_035288405.1 bacterium
CGCTCAGGTGGGGCCAAATGGCATAGGACTGAAAAACCATACCGATCTGGCGCCGGTAGGTAGGGACATTTAGCCCGCCTTCGCTGGAGAAGACCAGCTCATCCCCGATGATAATTTCTCCTTTTTCTGGAGTTTCAAGCCCTGCGACGCAGCGCAACGTCGTGGTCTTCCCGCACCCGCTGGGACCCAAAAGCGTGTAAAATTCCCCTTTCTTGACGGTCAAGTTGAGGCCCCGAACGGCATGGACCTCTCCCTGCTCCGAGCAGTAGCGCAGATGGAGATTTTCAACGCGAATCATGATTTACTCCACATGGCGCCATGCCGGCCGAATCCAAGCGCACGCACGCCCAAAGTTAGCATAAAAAGACCCAAGATGAGTAGGGTGCCAATCGCAGCGAGCGATCCTACATAGCCCGCGTCCCACATGTTCCACATCAGAATGGCCAATACCTGGTTCTCCGAGCCCTGGTAAAGCATCAAAGGCATGCCGGCAATGCGCACGGTGAGGAGTACGACATAGATCCAGACCCCGGCAAAGGTCGTAAGCATGAGAGGGAAAAGAACCCGAAGAACAGTTCGCCACGGACGTGCGCCGCTGGCGTAGGCCGCCTCCTCAAGCTCTTTGTGAATTTGCAGGAGGGAGGCATTCATAGCTCGAGTCCCGTAGGCCAGGAACTGCACCGAAAAGCCGATGGTAATGGCCCAGATCGTCCCGTAAACGGGGAGAATGAAATCAAGCTTCAGGAAGATCCACATCAGAGCCACTCCCATCACGATCCCGGGAATGGCATGGGGGAAAAAAGCCATTTGATCCAAGATCCTTCTTCCCCAAAATTGACTGCGTACAACGACTAAGGAGACAGCGAAGGCGAGAGCGGTCGTCATGGTGGCAGCCGCTACTGCCATGACTGTTGTGTTCTTGAGTGTCTGCCAGAGTTCCTCGGAAGCAAACACGAGACGGTAGTTTTTCAGCGTGAAACTCGTGATTGCCTCCAGCGAGAAGGGCTGCAGGTAGGGAAGAAAAGAGGTATAGACAAACACCGTGAAGGGCGCCACGACGGAAAGAAAAAGGTATAGCAGGACAGCCCCGAGGGCTGGAAACTTCCAGCGGCCCAGGTGAAACAGGCGGGGCCGATACCCCTTCCCTGTGATGATTGAGAACCGGTAGGCGCGTCTGATCATCCGGCTGTATAGAAAGCTGGTCACCACGGCAATCAAAAGATAGACCATTGCCAGGGCGTTGGCCTGTCCGTAAACGGGTATGATGTTCGCGGCTTGCACGATCGAGTAGATCTTGGTGCTAAAGACATAAATCCCGGCAGGAAGACCAAGCACGCCCGGAATTTCAAACACTTCCAGAGCGGTCATGGCCTGATAGACCATCACCGCGAAGAGACCCGGCGCGAGCAGGCGCGCGGTTACCTTGAAGAAGGTCGAGGTAGGCCGCGCCCCCGAAGCGGAAGCGGCTTCCTCCAAAGAAGGGTCCATGCTTCGGAACAAAGGCACCAGCATCAGAAAGGCCGTGGGAGCCAGGCGCAACCCCTCCAGGAAAATCATCCCTGGGAGAGAATAAATGTTGAGAGGGCCCTTGGGGAGATCGAAGACATTCCTCAAAATCTGGTTGAAGAACCCGATGCGAGGGCTGAGAAGGAGCACCCAGGCCATAGCCTGCAGCATGCCCGGAACAGCCAGCGTCATGGGCACTCCGGCATAGACGAGCAGCTTTCCCGGCATGTCGGTGCGCTCGACGAGCCAGGCCAGGAAGACTGCCAGGCTGACCCCTAGGAGAACACTGCCCGCCACATAGATGATGGTGTTCACCAAGAGATCGTAGGTGGTCCTGTCCAGGTAGATCGCGGCGTAGTTCTTTAAGCCCATGTCCGCCAGCCGGAAGTCAGTCGGCATTCGAGCGGTACTGAAGCTTCCCAAAATCAGAAATACCAGGGGCCCCAGGACCATGAAGGCCACGATGCCGAAAACAGCGTAATGCCTCATCTTAGAGGATCGGCTACTCATCGCAACTCCTGTTGTTGTTCAGAACCGTGGCTCCGGGGGCAATTAAAAAAACCTCTTTCTCCTCAGAGCCCGTTCCTGCTCGTCTTGGCCCAATCCCACTCTGCCCATGATGCACATCCGGGCGTTCCGGAGCGTGTCATTGGCCCCTTTTGGGAATCCCTCCCTCCTCCACGGGGACCAATGCGTTGGTCATTACCTCTTCTATTTTCGGCACCGGTTTGAACTCATCCATCTCCAGTCCCTGGAAGAAGCTCAACATGGCTTCCCAATCCTTGGGTGAAGACCAACCCAGCGGACGTCCCTCGGAATTCTTCGACCGCATAAACGGAACGATTCGCTTAAAGCCCTCCGCAATGATCTCAATATCGGGCGCCCCGGGCACATTCTTGGCGGCTACCCGCGCGGCTTCGAGAGCCGCCTTTTGTCCCCCTTCCACCAGATATTTCCAGCCCCGGTTAGACGCTCGAATAAAGCGGCGAACCAAATCAGGGTTGCTTTCCTTCGTGTCTTTGTGAATGGCTATCCCATGACCCATAATGGGCAGGTAGTCTGCCAGAGCGAACTCTCCTACCGGGAGCATGAGGTTGGTGGTTGAACCGACGGATCCATTGCCAAGGTGGATCTTCCCTTGCAGCAGAAGCTGGAGATAGCTTCCCTGGTCCACCTGCACGACTTTCACTTTGCTGGCATTGAATCCCGCCGCTTTCGCAAACGGCAGCCACATGGCACTTTGAGTCCCACCCGTCACCAAACCGACCGTTCGTCCTTCCAGATCCTTAGGAGTTTTGATCCCCGACTTCTCCAGGTAAATAAACGCCGGGAGGGCTTTGGGCAGATAAACGGCCACCATTTGCAGAGGGGCTCCTTTGCCTACAAACCGGGCCAGTTCAACACCAGTCAAGAAACTAAAGGTGTCCTTCTTGGCAATGAGAAGTTGTGCCACTTGAGCTGACCCTCGCCCCGAGTCGATTGCCGCATCGATCCCCTCTTGCCCGTACCACCCCTTGTCTTTGGCAATCCAAAACGCAATGTGATGGGGCTGATAACCGATCCAATCCAAGCGCAAGGCGACCCGGTCCAAAGCGCCACCGGGAGTGACAAGAAACGTCACAAAAGCCAAAAGAATACCGGAAAAAATCAGAACCCCCACCTTCTGCTGTCTTTTCATGGCTCCCTCCTTCCTGAGAATGTTGGGTACTTAATCCGGTAACAGCCCTCGCTGATCAAGAAGCGCCGCATATCCCGAGCGACCTGAAGT
>DATEAK010000167.1:0-3419 GCA_035288405.1 bacterium
TGGTAACCTCGCACGGCCAGGTGCGCTGGTCAAAAACAGTGGGGTGGATGAGGGGCGGACAGGGTTAAGCTTGCTGCGCCAGCGCTACCTCTTCCTCGACGGGCTTGTCTGGAATCATATAGACCAGGAAGTTCGCTGCAAAGATCGTGAGCGCCAGGAAGTAAAAGGCGTACAGGATCCCGAAGCGATCGGCAACAAACCCGCAAACGGCCGGCGCAATGGCGGAAAACAGGGATTGGACGCCGAACAGGGCGCTTACGGTGGTGCCGCTGATGTTTTTGGGAGCCAGGTCCATGGTCCAGGCAAACATGACGGGGCGCAAGGAGAACAGGAAAAAGCCCAGGAAGGCCAGCACGCCGATGAAGAGGAAATTGACCCGGAGGATGACCACGGCGACCAGGAGCACGCTTGTGGTCAGAAGTCCCGCCGTCAATACGGGGCGCCTCCCCTTCTTGTCCGAGATGGCTCCCGAGATGGGGGAGGAAAAGATCCCAGCGGCCTGAACAACGCTGATGTAGGTTCCGACCAGAGCCGGTGGGTACTTGAGTTCGTTGGCCAGGTAAAGCGGCAGGAAAGTGAACAGTCCCGCTTGAGTCATGGTGCGCATTCCGGACAATGTGCAGAGGAGGAGGATGCTCTTGTTCGTGGCCATGGTTTTCACGGCCACCCAGTATTCTTTCAAAGAGAGTTCCTTCCCCTTCACTTCCGCTTTCAGCGGTCCTGCCTTGACGAGAAGCCTCCACAAGACGAAGCCCATGATGATTCCGGGGATAATGTTGAGGATGAACACATGTCTCCAGATCATGAAGGTGAGAGCCACGCCGATCGCGATAGGTGCCAGAGTATCTCCCAGGTTGGCTCCCATGGCGTGCAGGGCAATGGCGAATCCCTTGCGCTCCGGGTAGCGTTTGGCCAGGAAAGAAAGTGCGGCCGGGTGCCAAAGGTTGCTGCCGATTCCCACGAAGGTGACCACGATCAAAGCCACTGCATAGCTGGCGCTAAATCCCAAGAAGAAATAGGGAATGCCTGTGAGGGCCAGAGCCAGGCCTAGAAGAAGACCGGTCTTTCCCACCATGTCCACGACCATACCGCCGGGCAGGTTGATGAAAAAGCTGGTGAAATAGTTCCATCCCATGAGAATTCCGACCTGGCTGTAGGTGAGCCCCAGGTCCTTGGCCATATAGGGGAGGATAATGAATAAGGTGCCTGGGTACCAATGCGTAATCCCATGTCCGAGACTTACCGCCGCCAGTGTGGGATCGGTTCTTTTGATTTTGGCCCAGGAAAACCAGCTTTCCTTCTTTTCCACAGAAATCCCCTTCGCATAAGATTCTTTGGGCAGATCAGGTGGAACCCAGGTCGGTATTTTGACAGGTGATCGGTCCGCTGATTATAGCTTTACGAGGGCTTCCCGTCAAACAAAGAATGACTCAGGATCTCTAGGACAGGACTGCATCTCATAGAGTCCTTCGGAAGAAGAGACTTGTGCAGGACGCTGTGATGGCTGCGGAATAACCCTCCCTCTTGCGGGAGTGTGTTTATGTCTGAGGTACCAGAGCCGCTTCTTCCTCGGGGGCCTTATTGGGGATCATGTAAACCAGGAAGTTCGCTGCAAAGATCGTGAAAGCCAGAAAGTAAAACGAGTACAGGATCCCAAAGCGATCGGCAATGAACCCGCAAATCGCGGGCGAAAAACCGGAAAACAAGGCTTGGATGCCAAATTGGGTGCTTACGACGGTGCCGCTGATGTTCTTGGGCGCCAGGTCCATCATCCAGGCAAACATGACGGGGTGCAATGAGAAGAGGAAGAAGCCCAGGAAGGCCAGGACCCCGATGAAAAGGAAATTGAGCCGAAGGACGACCACGGCGACCAGCAGGAGGCTTGTGGTCAGAAGTCCCGCCGTCAACACCGGACGCCTCCCTTTCTTATCCGAGATGGTTCCCGAGATAGGAGAAGAGAAGATCCCTGAGGCCTGAACGACGGTGATGTAAGTTCCGACCAGTGCCGGCGAATACTTGAGTTCGTTGGCCAGATAAAGCGGCAGGAAGGTGAACAGTCCGGACTGAGTCATGGCGCGCATTCCGGACATACAGCAGAGAAGGAGAATGCTCTTGTTCTTGAGCATAGTTTTTACGGCCACCCAGTATTCTTTCAAAGAAAGTTCCTTCCCCTTTGCCGGGGCTCGCACGGTTCCTGCTTTGGTGAGGAGCATCCACAAAACGAACCCCATGAGGACTCCGGGGATGAGATTGAGGAGCAGCACGCGTCTCCAGATTACGAAGGTGAGGGCGACACCGACGGCAAAAGGTGCCAGCGTATTTCCCAGATTGCCTCCCATGGAATGAAGGGCAATAGCGAACCCCTTGCGCTCCGGGTAGCGCTTGGTAAGAAGGGAAAGAGCGGCCGGATGCCACAGGTTGTTGCCGATCCCTACGAAGGTGATGACGATCAAAGCCACCGCATAACTAGAGCTGAACCCGAGTAGAGAGTACGGAATACCGATGAGGGCCAAGGCCAGTCCTAGAAGAAAACTGGTCTTTCCCACCATGTCCACAATGAGTCCGCCGGGCAGGTTGATGAAAAAGCTGGTGAAAGAGTTCCACCCCATGAGAATTCCGACCTGGCTGTAGGTGAGTCCCAGATCCTTGGCCAGATAGGGGAGGATAATGTATAAGGTGCTCGGGTACCAATGCGTAATCCCATGCCCGAAACTTACCGCCGCCAGTGTGGGATCGGTTCTCTTGATTTTGGCCCAGGAAAACCAGCTTTCCTTTTTTTCCACAAAACCCCCTTTGCGTAAAATCTTTTTCAATGGACCGGGAGGGGATCAGGTCGGTAGTTTGATGGGTAATCGATGCACCCATTATAGCTTTCAGAGAAACTTCCCGTCAAACGAAATGCCGGAAACAATCTTAGGACTTCGTCTCGTAGAGCTTTTCCAGGAGGGGGGCCTTGCGCAGGCCCAGATCGGCGGCCCTGGGCAGAGATCCGGGCGGGACCATCTCCACTTCGGGGTGGAAGCGCAGCAGGTCGGAGAGTTTTCGTTCCATCTCTTGCTTGAGGGCTTCCTGATCCGCGCGGCTCAGATTCTGGCCGTATTCCACCTTGAGTCGCAATGGAGGGGTTACCCGGGGTGGAGGTTGAAAAAGAACGATGCGCATCTCCCCTGTAACTCGAGGCACAAAGCTGTTCACCACGTTTTTCACCGCGGCCGGATACACGTTGATCCCCTTGACGATGAGCATATCGTCTACGCGCCCCAGAATCCGACGGCGCAGCCCCTTGACCCCGCAGGGGCAATCTTCCAGAAAGATCTGGTTGATGTCTCCCAAAGAATAGCGCAGAGGCGGACTTGCTTCCCACTCCAAAGTCGTAAACACGAACTCCCCGCAGGCTCCGTCCTCGATGGGGATCGGCT
>DATEAK010000168.1:0-7679 GCA_035288405.1 bacterium
CGCGGGCGGATCGCTATCAGAAGGCACTGGAAGTGTTATTGCCTGACTCCGGAGTGGGCGGCGTACTCGTTCTATTGACTCCCCAGGCAATGACCGAGATTGATAAGACCGCGGAGCTTGTGGGGCAGGCCGCTGTTTCTTCGCGGAAGCCGATCCTGACCTCCTTTATGGGGGAAGCCAGTATGGGAAAAGCACGCGAAATTCTGCGGCGCTACCATGTGCCGGACTACCCGTATCCTGAAGAAGCCGTCAAGGCGTTTGAAGCTCTGGCTGTCTACCGAGGCTGGCGGGATTCTCCCGCCGAGCAACCGGCCACGTTTCCGTGCCGGGCTCAGGAGGCAAGGGAGAGAATTCGGAAGAATCAAGAGCAAGGCCGGATGGATCTCGGAGAATACGAAGCTCGTTTTATTGCCGAAGCTTTCGGCTTCCGGTTTCCCCGCAGCGTGATTGCCCAGACGGCCGACGAGGCTGTCAATGCGGCCGAAGAAGCAGGGTATCCCGTGGTCCTGAAAATTGTTTCACCGGAGATCCTCCACAAGACCGATGTGGGAGGAGTCAAGGTCGGACTGCGAAGTCCGAAAGAGGTTCGTGAGGGGTTCCTGGAAATCATCACACGCGTGAGGCGTCTGTTTCCCGATGCGTCGATTCAAGGAGTCATGATTCAAGAAATGATAACCGGCGGGAAAGAAGTGATCCTGGGAATGAGCCGTGACCGTCAGTTTGGTCCCCTTCTTATGTTCGGCCTGGGTGGAATCTATGTGGAGGTTCTCAAGGACGTGACATTCCGAGTGGCCCCCATCACCGCCCGTGAAGCCGAGGAGATGATCCGAGAGATTCGTTCCTTCCCCTTACTGCTCGGAGTGCGGGGAGAGAAGCCTGCGGATCTTCCTGCCCTCATTGAAAGTCTCCAACGCCTCTCCCAACTCGCCACGGAGCTTCCCGAAGTCCTGGAGATGGATATCAATCCGCTCATCGTCCGTCCGGCCGGGGAAGGAGCCGTGGCCATTGACGTACGGATGTCACTCGTCCACGAGGAGGCCCCATGAAATCGCTATACATTGGTTCCACGGGAGATTATTCCGGAAAGACCCTGGTTACGATGGGGTTGGCGATGACCCTGCAGAAGCAGGGCTACCGCGTCGGGTATCTGAAGCCTCTGGGAAAGCACCCCATCATTGTCGAAGGCGAGGCCGTCGACGGCGATGCTGAATTTCTCAAGAAGGTCTTACATCTGGCTGATCCCTTGAGTGTGATCTCTCCTGTTGTCATCACCCACGAGCTTGTCGTGCAGCGCTACAAGGGGGCCATGCCGGACCTTCTCCCGAAGGTGGTGGAAGCCCACGCGCGTATCTCTCGGGAAAAGGACATCGTTCTCATCGGGGGAGCCGGGAATCTCATGGGTGGAGCCTTCCTTGACATGAGTGTTGCGCGGGTCTGCGAGGCCCTGGATTCCCAGGTTTTACTGGTTGATTCTTCCGATCCTCAACACGGCTATGATGCGCTCTTTGTCGCCCGAGAGATTCTCGGAGACCGCCTGATCGGAGTGGTCCTGAACCGGGTTTCCCATTCCCTGCTCAATATGGTGGAAGAGATGGCGATCCCGTTTCTAACAAAGTCGGGGTTCCGTATCCTGGGGGTTCTTCCCCACGACCCGCTGCTGGATGCCATCACCGTCCGCCAGCTCCAGGAGCTGCTGGAGGGAAAAATTCTATGCGCCGAAGACCGGATGGAGGAGTTGGTGGCCAACTTCAGCGTCGGAGCCATGGACTTGGACAAAGCCATGAGCTATTTCCGAAAGCTCCCGAACAAAGCCGTCATCACCGGAGCCAACCGTCCGGACTTGCAGCTTGCCGCTCTGGAGACCGCCACCAAATGCCTGATCCTCACCGGGAACCAATCCCCGAACGAGATTATCGTTTCTCGGGCTCGAGAACTGCACGTTCCCATCATCGTGGTCCCCTATGACACCTTTACGACTGTGGATCGGGTCGAGCATTTCATGGGCCGGATTCGCATCCGGGAGCAGCAGAAAGTGGAGAAGGCCCGCCAGCTTCTGGAAGATCGCCTGGACTGCGGTGCTCTCCTGCAGGCGCTGCAACTGTAAGGAGAGCTGAGAGCCTAGCGCTAAGTGCTGAGTGCCTATTGTCATTCCCGCGCAGGCGGGAATGACGAAAGCGCAGCAATTGTGACACCATATCCAAACGTCCCGAGTAATAATTTTCGATGCCAATGCCGTTGACGGGGGATGAAGACTGCGGTACAAGGGAGATTGTTCGGGCCGGGCCTGTTGCGGAGAAGGAGAGGGAGTTGTCTGATTCATCGGATCAACAGATCATCGAGCGGGTCAATCAGGGCGATCCGGCCGCCTTTGAGGAACTCCTGGAAAGATATGAGGAGAGGATCTTCCACTTCGGCATGCGTATGTGCGGCCAGGTGGAGGATGCCCGCGATCTGCTTCAAGAAACGTTCCTCAATGCTTTCCGCTACCTGAAGGGCTTCCGGGGGGAAGCACAGTTCAAGAACTGGCTGTACAGAATCGCCAGCAGCGTCTGCATCAAGATGCGACGCAAGGGGAAGTTTGAGCCCGACTATGAAATTTCCCTTGATCAGTTGGTCCCTACGGAAGACGGAGAAGTCCCTCAGGAGATTCCCGATTGGGCACGGGAGCCCCTGGAGAATGTTCTCAGTAAAGAGATCCGCCAGCGCCTTTCAGAAGTTTTGGGACTCCTTCCCAAGGAATACCGGATCGTTCTGGTCTTGAGGGACATGGAAGGCTTTTCGACTGAAGAGACAGCGGAGACTCTGGGAATCAGTAAAGCGGCCGTCAAGTCGCGCTTGCACAGAGCGCGCCTGTTTGTGCGGCAAAAGCTCCACGAGTACTTTCAGGGAAGGAAACCATGATGGACGAGGGCTGCCGAAAGCTCTTTGAGCGCATGTCGGAGTATCTGGACGGCGAGATCGATCCCGTAGAGCTGGCCGATATCGAGTCCCACCTGCATGCCTGCAATCACTGCGAAGCTTGCCTGGCGGCCTTGCGCCGCACCATAGAAGTCTGCCGTTCGTATCAACTGCCCGCCATGCCCATCGAGGTCCGCCGGGAACTGCGTGAGTTGATTCGCAAGAATCTGTCCTGAGCAAAGTCGAAGGGCCAGCGCTGAATTTCTCTCATTCACCCCGGCGAAAGTCCTGTTGCAGACGACTCGTTGACCAAACCCCTGTGAAAAGATAAAATAAGCTCGCTCTCTCCTTTTACCACGGAGAGAGAAGGAAGGGTGCGGATGAGCAGGGAAGAGATCCCAATGAACAGAGACCGCTGGCCGTTGCAGGCGATCCTGGTTCTGGTGCTGTCCGGGTTGGGGGTGAGTTCCTATCTCTCCTATCTGGATGTGCAGATCTCCAAAGCCCCCAATAAGTCCTTTTGCAGCATCTCCCAACTCTTTTCTTGTGATGTGGTCATTCGCAGTCCTTATGCACGCTTCCTCGGTGTTCCCGTGGCGTATCTGGGTGTGGCCGGATTTCTGCTGTTCTTGATCCTGACGATATGGGCTCTCGTTCGTCTGGATCAGCCGTCGGCGCGCCGGCCGATTTTGGGATTGATGGGCCTGTCCTGGGTCGCCTTGATCTTTGAGTGTTACCTGACTTCCGTGGAAGCTTTCGTCCTCAAGACATTTTGCCCGTACTGCCTGACGGTTTTCGCGCTCATCATCGCGATTTTTTTGTTATCCTTGCGGGTGGCCTCCGGGGGTCCGAACACCCGGAAGCCGGGTACCCGGGTGGCTGTCCTCGAACACTAAAGGAGGATTTGGTGGCAGCAAAAAAGAACCGCAAACAAGGATCCCAGGGAAAGAGGGCCTCCAAGCGCAAATTTCCCCTTTGGACTCTCGGGGTTTTGGTCCTTGTCGTTGTGGGCATTGTCGCGTTCCAGTCCGGGTGGTTTTCCGGTTCCGGGTCCGAGGGAGGTGGACAGGGGGCTGCTATAGGGACAAAGGCGCCTGCCTTTCAGCTTTCCGACCTATCCGGGAAGCGCTACGCTCTGGCGGACTACAACGGCAAGAAACCCGTTCTGGTGGAATTTATCTGGACCGGCTGACCGTACTGCGAAACTTTCGCCTCGACCGTGGGTCGAGCCTATGAGAGCTACAAGGATCAGATGGAGTTTTTTTCCATTGCAGCCGATTCCCGGGACACTCCGGATCTCGTGCAACGCTTTGCCCGGTCCCATTTCAGCAACTGGCCCTATCTCTTAGGGAGCCGCAGCAACATGAGTGCGTACAACGCCGACAGCTATCCCACCACGTTCTTGATTGACCGGCAGGGCATTGTCCGCAAACGGATTGATGGTGCCGTGTCCTACGATGAGCTTCGGGCGGATATCGTCAGCGTCCTGGGGAAATAATGTTTTCTAGCAGGCTGCTGAAAAACCCTCCGTTCACCCTTCGACGCGCTCAGGGCGAACGGAGCACGCATTGAAATTCTGGAAGTTTCTCCGTTCGTGGTGAGCTTGTCGAACCACGAAAGGGACTTTTTCAGCAGCCTATTAGTTTTCCCGCCGAATAATCATCGCCATCGTCACGCCGCCGCCTCCGCAAATCGAGGCGATGCCCAGTTCTTTGTTCAGACGGCTCAGTGCATTGTAGAGGGTGACAATGATCCGGGCTCCGCTGATCCCCGTGGGGTGACCCAGGGCAATGGCTCCGCCATGAATGTTGAGCTTGCTGCGATCCCACTGGAGGACCCGCTCATTGGCCAGGATTTGCACGGCGAAAGCCTCGTTCACCTCGATCAAGTCCATGTCCTTGAGCGTCATGCCCGCGTTCTTGAGAGCCAGCGGAATGGCGATACCCGGCCCTTCTCCCATCGTCTCGGGATCAACGGCCGCGTTGGAATAAGCGACCAGGGAGAAGAGGGGTTTTAATCCCAGGGATTTGGCCTTCTCCCGTGACATGACGACGAGGGCCGTGGCTCCGTCCGTCATACCGCAGGCGTTTGCGGCAGTTACTGTGCCGCCCTTCTTGAAGGCACCGGAAAGAGTACCCATCTTCTCCAGCGTGGTGTCGCGGCGGATGCTCTCGTCTTTCTTGAAAGAGATTGCGGGCTTTTTCCCTTCGGCGGGAATCTCCACAGGGATAATCTCGTTATCGAACCAACCCTGATCCTGTGCCCGGGCCGCCTTCTGGTGGCTCTCGATGGCAAACTGGTCCTGCTCCTGGCGGCTGATTCCGTATTTCTCGACCAAGTTCTCGGCGGTCTGACCCATCCCCATGTTGCACAGGGGGTCGATGCTGTCGCTCCAGCCGTCTAGAATGGTTTTGTCCCCCATCTTGAATCCTTCCCAGCGGACTCCCTTCAGGAGGTAGGGAATGGTGCTCATGCTGTCCATGCCACCGGCCACCACGATTTCCGAATCACCGGCTCGAATGGTGAGGGAGGCCAGGGCAATGGATTTCATCCCCGAGGGGCAGGCCATGTTGAGGGTCTGGGTGGTAACCGAGCGGGGAATCCCGCCTTTAATCGAGGCGGTCCGGGAAGGGTTCGGTCCGTTTCCTGCCTGGCGGCAGTTCCCATAGATCACTTCGCTGATCTGGTCTCCTTTTAAGTCCACTCGCTTGAGGGCGCCGGCAATGGCGATGCCGCCCAGATCCCAGGCCGGGATGTCTTTCAGTGTTCCTCCAAAGCGCCCCATCGGGGTGCGCACACCGCTGACGACCACGATATCTTTCAGTTCCATGTGATCCTCCATTTAAGTTAATGGAAAGCGTTCAGCGCTCAGCATTCAGCTCTCAGCAAAAAGGATTTCCCTTTCTGGCTGACCGCTGACAGCTGATTGCTTCTTAAATATATTGTCCACCATCGACCTTAATTACTTCACCGTGGATGTGGCGGGCTTTCTCGGAGCACAGGAAGGTGACCACGGCAGCCACTTCTTCGGGCTTCCCCGGGCGTCCCAGTGTGATCTCGTTGATCGCCTGCTGCTTGACGTCTTCGGGAACTGTTTCATACATGGGGGTCAGAATAAAGCCCGGGGCCACTGCATTCACGTTCACATTGGAGCGCCCAAGTTCTTTGGCCAGCGCCTTGGTAAAGCCGATGATTCCTGCTTTGGCAGCCGAGTAATTCGTTTGACCGAATTTTCCTCTGAGACCGTTGATGGAGGTGATGTTTATGATCTTTCCTGATTTTTGCTCGCGGAAAATCCCGGCCACCGCCCGGGCATAATTGAAGTACCCCTTCAGGTTGATGTTGAGAACTGTGTCCCACTGCTCCTCGGTCATCTTCCAGATCACCCCATCCCAATTGATCCCCGCGTTGTTCACCAGGATGTCGAGCCGGCCGAATTTCTCTCTCACCTCAGAGACCATTTTTTCCGCATCCGCAAAGGAGGAGACGTCGGCTTTAATCACCAGGCAGCGGCGGCCTGCCGCCTCGATCTTTTGGGCGATTTCCCGGGCTTCGGCGTCGTGCTTGCGGTAGTTGATGGCCACATCGGCCCCATTTTCGGCGAGATCGATAGCCATGGCGGCCCCGATCCCCATGCTGGCCCCAGTGACGATTGCGGCCTTTCCTTCTAACAACATGTGCGAACTCCTCCTTCCGACCTGGGTGGTGTTTCTGCCCCTCCTTACACCCTGTAGGGACTCTAAGTAGCCGACCCATATTGAGGTCGGGCCGGACTAATGTAAATGGGGAAATCGCATCATTTGCTTGGAGCGGCTACTCCAAGCAAAACTCTTGCATCCACACGGGCCTCCGCCTCGGAAGTTTCCATTCGTTTGCGCAAGGTTTAAAAATTGTTCTGTCCATGCTCCCCGTCCACAGTGTGGACCTGTTGCGAAATAAGAAATCGAGATCAGTTTGACGGAGTCGAATTAGTTGACTATAGTGGTCACATTGAAGCAGCCATGGAGGTTTTATGAAGAACGCTACCGTATCGAAACTCAAAGCAACCCTCAGTGAGTATCTGGCTCGGGTGAAAGCCGGAGAGGAGATCCTGGTGACGGAACGGGGAAAACCAATTGCCAAAATCGTTCCTCTTCCCCTTGAGAGATCAACCATGTCTCCCCATCTCTTGGAACTCGCTCGAGCGGGACTCGTGCGGATCGGATCCGGAAAATTACCAAAAGGCTTTTGGAATTTGCCGCGGCCTTCGGATCCGCAGGGGGCTGGTTTAAAAGCGCTCCTGGAAGAGAGAGCGGGCAGAATAAACAACCGCGGTTAGGGTCTCGCCTCCATGGGCAGAGGGAGCTTGCCCAGGCGCAAGCAGAGCCTCCCGCAGGTGATGGCCGTGGGAGGGCGGAACGCCGTGCAGCGGCTCACCTCCAATGGACCGTCGTCCCAGATCTTCTCCTGGAAGTCTGCCGTTACGTTTCGGCCAAGCACCGGACACCTGAGCGACCGCGTTGCCGTCCGGGTCACCCGGGGCGGCGAGCTACAGGCGCCCCACAGGAGCAGCGCTGCGACCTGTTTTCCTGGAACTCCTGAAGAAACCATAACGATTTGCCACCGGTGGTCTGAATATCCGAGCGGAACGGCGAAAAGCGAAACGCCCCGGGGATTTCTCCCCGGGGCGTTTGCCAGGAGGTGACAGAGACGAGAGAACTACCTGGCGGTCTAGAACTCGAGTTTCACACTGAGCGCCACGATGTGCGCCGCGTAGCTGGGCTGCGTGGCTCCCAAGAACA
>DATEAK010000169.1:0-2412 GCA_035288405.1 bacterium
GGCCTGCAAAGGGAGATCCCTCTCCAAGGTGGTGTGGGCTTCTTCCTCGTCGGTTTACGGGGACTGTGAAGAAATTCCCATGACGGAGAGAAGCCCGGTGAAACCCATTTCCCCCTACGGGGTGACCAAGCTCGCCTGCGAGCATCTCTGCCGCCTGTACTGGAAGGACTACGGGGTGCCCACGGTGGGACTACGCTACTTCACCGTGTACGGCCCCCGCCAGCGTCCCGACATGGGGTTTCACAAGTTCATTTCCGCCCTGCTTTCGGGGGGAACACTCCACGTCTATGGGGACGGGGAACAGACACGGGATTTCACCTACGTCGCCGATGCCGTGGCCGGCACTCTTCTCGGCTTTGAGAAAGGGAAAGAAGGGGAGGTGTACAATATCGGAGGGGGTTCCCGGGTGACACTGAAGGAGGTGCTCTCATTTCTGGAAAAGATCGGAGAGAGTCCCGGCCGGATTGTCTACGAGGACGTCCAAAAGGGGGATATGAGACACACGCTGGCCGACATCAGCAAAGCGCGCCGGGCGTTGGGCTATGAGCCCCGGGTCGCTTTGATGGAAGGGCTGCGGGAAGAGTTTGTCTGGCTCAAGAAGGGAGGTAGATCCTGATGGCGATCGACAAAGAGCTGTTGGATATTCTGGCCTGCCCCAAGTGCAAAGGGGATATACATCTGAACAAAGAGGGGGACGGCCTCATCTGCGATGCCTGCAATCTCCTCTACGAGATCAAGGAGGATATCCCCATCATGCTCATCGATGAGGCGATTGATCTCAACAAGCACCCCGAGCGCAGGGATCCGGCCTGAGAGGACTATGGAAAAGCTGTCCGCCACCGTGATTGCGTACAACGAGGGGCCACGCATTGCCCGCTGCCTGGAGAGCCTTACATGGGCTGACGAGATTGTGGTGGTGGACGCCCTTAGTCAGGACGACACGGTGGAAGTTTGTAGACGCTACACGGACAGAATCTTTTGCCAGCCCTGGCAGGGCTACGGTTGTCAGAAGAACTATTCCTGCGAGCGGGCTTCCCATCACTGGATTCTGAACCTGGATGCGGACGAGGTGGTTTCTCCGGAACTCAAAACGGAGATCCAGCGGACTCTCGGCGACCCCTCCCATAGCATCTACCGCATGCCCCGGCGCAACTATTTCGCCGGGCGCTGGATCCGGCGTTGCGGCTGGTACCCGGATTACACGATCCGGCTTTTTGATCGGCGCCGGGCCCGGTTCAACGAGCGGCTGGTGCACGAATCTGTTTCTGCCTCGGGTCCCATCGGCACCCTGCAGGGCGCCATCGAGCACTTCACCTACGAGAGCCTGGCCGACTACATCGACCGGCTCAATCGTTACTCCACACTGGCCGCACAGGAGATGGTCCGGGAGGGGAAACCGGCCAGGCAATACCGTCTCTACCTGGATCCGCTGGGCGCTTTTCTAAAAACCTATCTTCTGCGCTGGGGATTTCTGGAGGGAGAATTGGGCTTGAGTATTGCTCTGGGGACCGCCTACTACACGTTTGCAAAATATTTTAAGGCACGCCGCCTGGCGGGGAAAAAACGAGGAAAGGCATGAAGATTCTGACCAAGCTCTTTCCCTACCTGCGCCCTTTCCTCGTCCCACTGGCGGCGGCTTTGCTCCTTTCCGTCGTGGTGGGGGCCGTGGCCACTTCCCCTGTCCCGCTCATTCAGAAGATTTTTGACCAGATCTTTGCGGCACGGGACAAGAAGATGCTCACCTTGCTGCCCCTGGCCATCGTGGGCCTCTACTTTGTGAAAGCCATCTGCGCCTACCTGCAGGATTATCTCATGTACTATGTGAGCGGCAAGCTCCTCATTTCCTTGCGCGCGGAACTCTTTCGCCATATTCACCGACTGCCCCTGTCCCACTTCGACGGAGATTCCACCGGGGCGCTTATGTCCCGCATCCTCTACGACGTGGCTGCGATGCAGAAGGCGGTCACCAGCGTTTTGCGGGATGTTTTGATTAACACGGTGACTCTGTTTGGCTTGCTGGGGTGGGTGTTTTACTACAAGTGGGATTGGGCTCTCATCTCTCTCCTTGTGTTTCCCGTGACGGGGACGGCGGTTTCCATGATCGCCCGGCACTTGCGCCGTCTGGGTCGCCGGGGGCAGGAACTCATGGGGAAACTCACCAGCACGCTGCAGGAATCCTTTTCCGGAGTCCGAGTCGTGCGCGCCTTCGGCGGGGAAGGATTGGAAGATGAGAAATTCCAGAAGGATAATAAAGCGTTCTTTCAGGTGATCATGAAAAGCGTGAAGTACAGCGAGATCACCAGCCCCCTCATGGAGTTCTTCGGGGTATGCGGAGTCGCGGTGATCATCTGGTACGGCGGGAACCAGGTTTTCCGGGGCGGCGTGACTACGGGGACGTTTTTCGCCTTCGTC
>DATEAK010000170.1:0-6227 GCA_035288405.1 bacterium
GCGAAGCCCTCGATCCCAGCCGTCCCGGCTATCGGGGCGGTACACTCAAGCATCTGGTCCACCAGTGGGAAAGCTGGGGTGCATTGACGGAGTGCGTGCGCACGGGAGGACCGGTAGGAATCCCCCGCAACCGCGAGGGAAAAACCGATTTTCTCCTGGCCATGCATCACCGGGCTGTTGACCGCGCCCGCGCCACGGTGCGCTATCTGGATCTGGCCGGAGTGCACAGAATCCTCGATCTGGGCGGCGGACCCGGGACATACACGGCCGCTTTCCTCAAGGAAATTCCGCAAGCCCGGGCCGTTCTTTTCGACCGCGAACAGAGCTTTCCTCTGGCTCGGGAAATCCTGGCCCGAGAGAATCTACTCTCCCGGGTCGATTTTCTCGGCGGGGATTTCCTCTCGGATCCCATCGGAGCAAATTACGACCTGGTCTGGTGCTCGGCCATTCTCCACATTTACGGGCCTACCGAGAACCGGGCTTTGCTGGAGAAAATCTTTGCCGCCTTAAGCCCGGGCGGCAGGGTTTGTATCAAGGACCACGTTCTCGATGAAACCGGAACGGCCCCCCGGGATGCCGCCCTGTTTGCCGTCAACATGCTGGTGGCAACCGAGCAGGGAAGAACGTATCCCTTCTCGGAAACCAGACGCTGGCTTACAGCGGCCGGCTTTACAGATGCGGTCCTGATCAAGACAGAGGAAAACGAGAGCGATCTCATCGTGGCCTGGAAGCCTTAGCGATCCGATTCCCTCCCGTGCAAACCTGCGTGCTGACGAATCCTCCTACTGCTCTCGACCTGCCGGGGAGCCTAAAATGAAAATCTCGGTAGACGCAGGAAGCCGATTCCGCGTGAGGAGGACAAAGTCCTCCCGGTATCGGCGCACCGGGTATTTGCCGGCGATTGTCGAGACGAACCTTTCCACAACCTCGATGGAATCAAAGTGCATGGGAATTGCAACGGCCGGTCTTAGCTGCCCGATCACCTCCAGGATCCGGGCCAGCTCTACGGCCCAGGAAATGGGGATCAAAACAACGTGGATTTTTCCCATGCTGTTCATCATTTCGGGAGTCAACTTATGCCGCAGGTTTCCCAGGTGGGCAATACAAAGGCCGTTCCATTCAAATACGAAGACGGAGTTTTCTCCCAGAGACGGCTCCGCCCCCACATTGCTCTCCACGTTGAAGATTCTCAGATCCCGCAAGGTAACCTCCACGGGTTGCCAGCGCCCGTCTTTGACTCCCCAGAGTATGACGGGATTGCCCGGAACGGCGGCAACGTTGCTGTGGGTGGGGTGGCGGTTACTCACCGTCACCGCGGTGGGAGGAGACGACAACCTCCCCCTGCCGATGGGATCCATGACGACAGAAGTACCACCGGGGGTGGTCAGCAGGAAGCTTGAGTGTCCAAGCCAACGTAAACTCACCGCGACGTCCCGCTGAGTGAAAGAAACCGGAACGATCTCCGGGTTGCGATCGACCAGTCCCAGTGTGCAGGCGGCCTGAGAAAGCTGGGGCAGAGCGAGGAAGGAACAAACAGCCAGCATCTGGATCATTCTTCCGAGCATCCGCGGCAATGCCCGGATGCCCAAGGTGCCGCCCCCTCGGATCAGAATCTGCCGCGTCTCTAGCGTCGCAGACCGGCGATTTGCTGCTGGATTTCCTGAAGCAGGTCTTTGTTGAACTGTGCGTAGCGAGAATCCGAAAACTTCCCCCCCCATACTTGTACCTCCTTGAGCAACTGCTGAAGTTCTGCGGCCACTTCTTCTTTCTGTTGAGGTGCGCCACCGAAGAGAGCCTCTGTCACCTTCCCCCGCAGCGCGCGGAGCCGGGCCCGGTGGAGATAGTAGTCGCCGATCCCGTTATTCGAATTGAGATTCTTCAAATCCCGGGCACAAGAAGCCAGTTTACCGTCCAATGATCGAGCTTCGGAGCCCGAGCTTACGATCCCCCAGCGAGCGTAGATCTCACATAAATTTTCCAGGGCCAGAAACCGGTCCATCGGTTGCGATCTCTCATTGCCGGCCTGCCGGCTAAACTGCAGGCTTTTGAGCAGGTATCCCTCCGCATCGGCAAGCAAGAATGCCCTCTGGTCGGGACTCTTCAGATCGTCCGTTCCCCGCAGCGCGGCAATTCCTTTGATCTCATATGCCAGAGCCGTATCCTGAGGCCGGCGGTCTTTTTCGGGGAGGCGCAGTGCGCTGTCCGCATCGATGCTCGCTTGGCTGATGTGACCCAGTTGAAGGTGGGCATCTGCCAAGAGCAGATTGATCTGGGCACACTCGGGACGTTCTTCTTCGCAGTTCTCCTCGGATTCGACCATATCGGCAAACTTGCGCTGCCCATGCAGCTCCTTGAGGGAATTGAGCTGCCTGGAAAGAGTGGAACAGCCGTTCAAAAGAAACAACGCCGAAAGTGCAATCGTGAGGGAGACGGAGACTCCCCGCAAACCTTCAGTCACTCTCACGGTTCAACCCCTTCCGATTGAAACGAACGATCCATGGTGCCTCTTTAGTCTCCTTATATTAGATCGAACGAAACTCGAAGGGAAGGTTGCAAACAAACAAAGTGGAGGCAAGGGGACTAGACTTTTCCCTCTAATTCTCCTATGTTAAGCGCGTTTGCACCCCGGGGGGAACTTCGTGCCCGGGGGGGAACCCCGATCGGGTCAGAAGAATCATGACCATGGTCGTGATTCGGATCGGAGTCAGATCATGAGCCTGAAACCCCAGGCCTTGAAGCCGGGTGATATGGTGGGCATCGCAGCTCCGGCCGGCCCTTTCCAACCGAAAGAACTGGAACAGGGAATCCGCCGTCTGAATTCCCTGGGATTCAAGGTCAGGTTCGACGAGCGTGTCTTCTCCCAACACCGCTACCTGGCCGGGAAGGACCAGGACCGGGCCCAGGTCATCAACGATTTGTTCGCAGACGATGAAATCCGGGCCATTTTTTGCGCGCGGGGCGGATACGGATCGGTCCGGCTTCTGCCCTATCTCGATCTGGAGTCGATCCGCAAACATCCCAAGATTTTCATGGGCAGCAGCGACATTACCTCGCTGCTTCTGTACTTTCAGAGCCGCGTCCCCCTTGTGGTTTTCCATGGACCCATGGTGGCCCGGGAACAAATCATCCTGATGACCGAACTAACCCGAACCTATCTGTTAAAAACCCTATGCTCCTCCTCTCCCGCGGGAATCTTGCAAGCGGACGGGATCCGATCCCTCCATCCGGGGAAAGCGGAGGGGATTCTCACAGGCGGCTGCCTATCACTCCTGGTACGGGCTCTGGGCACATCCGAAGACTTCGATACCCGGGGAAAAATTTTGTTCATTGAAGATGTGGACGAGAAACCCTACCGGATCGATCGCATGCTGACCCAGCTCCGGGAAGCGGGAAAGTTTGAGCAGGTTCGAGGAATCGTCTTTGGCACTATGGTGAATTGCCAAAGCGATCCCGATGTCGACTACAGCCTGACCGATGTGATCCTGGAGGTGATGGCCGGCATCGAGATCCCCATGCTCTATAATTTCCCTTCCGGGCACGGCCTGGAAGCCATCACCCTCCCCTTTGGTATCCGGGCAGCCATCGATGCTGACAATGCCAGTTTGAGCATTCTCGAAGGAGCCGTAATCGAATGAACTTTCGTGCGGTTGACGCGAGAATGGGGGAAGGCGTCAGCGAGGGGGTTTTCCCCGGCGCCGTACTCATGCTGGTTGCCCGAGGCACCATTGCTTTTCAGGAAACTTACGGGCAGGCTGCGCTCCTGCCGGCTTCGCGCCCGATGTCCAGAGAAACACTCTTTGACCTGTCTTCCCTAACCAAGCCTCTGGCCACCACGGCGGCCACTTTGCTGTTGATTCAGGAGAACCGAGTCTCCCTGGATACCAAGGTTTCCTCGCTCCTGCCGGCTTTTTCAGGCCGCGAGAAAAATTCGATTTCCTTGCGTCACCTCTTCTGCCACTGCTCCGGGCTTCCGGCTTGGGTCCCCTTTTATGAGCGCGTCGATTACAAGGAGATCTCCAGTCCGGGACTGCTGGGGACCGATGCCGCCAAAGCCTATGTTTACGAGGAAGCCGCCAAAGAACCTTTAGCGTACGAGGTCGGAACCGCCACCGCGTACAGCGATCTCGGCTTCATCTTGCTCGGGCAAATTGTCGAAACTCTGAGTGGGGATCCCCTGGACCGATTCTGTCGCTCGCGAATCTTCGATCCCCTCGGGCTCCATCATACCTTTTTCATTCCCGTGAATTCTCCGGCTCCCGCCTCCGCCGGTGCGTTTGCCGCCACGGAAGCTTGCCCGTGGAGGCAGAAGGTCATGTGCGGGCAGGTTCACGACGAAAACGCTTACGCCATAGGAGGGACAGCGGGCCACGCCGGTCTCTTCTCCACAGCCGCGGAGACCCACCGCCTGGTCGAGCAGTGGGTAAAAGCATGGCACGGACGGGAGACCCTGTTCCACCCGAAGCTCGTGCGCGAATTTTGCCGTATTCAGGAGATTGTTCCCGACTCCACCTGGGCTCTGGGCTGGGATACTCCATCGCCCGCAGGTTCTTCATCGGGTCACTATTTCCAGGACCCCTCCATGGGCCATCTGGGGTTTACAGGAACCTCGATCTGGATCGATCTGGAGAGGCGCAACTGGGTCATCCTGCTGACGAACCGGGTTCACCCGAGCCGCAGCAATGAGAAAATCAGAAAATTTCGCCCCGAAATTCACAACCTGGCCATGAAAGCATTGGGAGCTGCATGATGGACCTTCAGGGAATCCGGCGCATTCACTTCATGGGGATATGCGGCACCGGCATGGGCGCCATGGCCGGAATGTTCAAGTCTTTGGGGTACGAGGTCACCGGCTCCGATGATCACGTTTACCCCCCCATGAGCACGCAGCTCGAGTCCCTGGGGATCACACTCATGCAGGGGTACCGGGCTGAAAACCTCGCCAATTCTCCCGACCTCGTGGTGGTTGGAAACGTGATCACCCGCAAGAATCCGGAGGCTCAGGCTTTGCTCGGCAGCCGGCTTCCCTACCTCTCTTTTCCACAAGCCTTGTCCCAGTTTTTCTTGACGGGGAAGCACTCGGTCGTGGTGGCGGGGACCCACGGCAAGACTACGATCTCCTCTCTCATCGCCTGGATCCTGGAACGCGCCGGCTTTCATCCCGGGTTCATGATCGGCGGAATTCCTCTGAACTTCGGTCGCAACTATCAGCTCGGCAACGGACCGTTCTTCGTGGTGGAAGGGGACGAGTACGATACGGCGTTTTTTGACAAGGGACCCAAGTTTCTCCATTACCAACCCCGCACCGCAGTGCTCACAAGCATCGAGTTCGATCACGGCGATATTTACCGGGATCTGGAGCACGTTCGCCAGGCCTTCCGGAAGTTCGTGGAGATCATCCCCTCCGGGGGAACCCTTCTGGTAGGGGACTGCGTGGAGCGGCTCTCCGAGGCGGTGAATGGATGTCCGGGGCGCTGCGAAACCTACGGCTTCTCGCCCGAGTCCCACTGGCAATTACGGCGAACGATCTTCCACGACACGGACTGTGAGTTTGAACTTTACGAGCAGGGTATTCCACTGGGATCTTTCCGAACCCCCTTGCTGGGCCGGCACAATTTACAGAATACGGTGGGTGCTATTGCCGCCGTTCTCCATCTGGGCCTGTCCCTGAGACAGATCCGCCGAGGTCTCGCTTCCTTCCGCGGGGTGCGGCGCCGCCAGGAGATTCGAGGAATCGTGGACGGCGTCACGGTGATCGATGATTTCGCTCATCATCCGACGGCCGTGCGCGAGACCTTGAGCGCGATCCGAGAGGCCCATCCGAACCACAGACTGTGGGCCGTTTTCGAGCCGCGCACCGCCACCAGCCGGCGCAACGTGTTTCAGTCCCAGTATGCGGGAGCTTTCCAGGCGGCCGACGAAACGATCATTGCAGCGACATTTAATCCCGATCCCATCGAACCCGAACAGCGCTTCTCTCCTGAAAAGCTGGTTGAGGACCTCGTGCGCAAGGGCCAGAAAGCCCGCCACATCCCTGCCGTCGAAGAGATCGTCGCATCCCTGGCAGAGGAAGCCCGCAGAGAGGATCTCGTGGTCATCATGTCCAATGGCGGGTTCGGGGGAATTCATGACAAGCTCCTGGAAGCACTGCAAAACAAAGTATCCGGAAGATGAGAACCTCGCCCCCCACCGACACAGATGCCTGACGAACTCGCTGGACGACGGCTCTC
>DATEAK010000171.1:0-5572 GCA_035288405.1 bacterium
TGGATTCCGGGTAACCAGGGCGGTGAATCCGAAACCATTCTTGGTAGATGGCTAAAGCGAAGTGGGAACCGGCAAAAGGTCGTCATCGCCACGAAGGGCGGAAAGGAAATGGGTCCGAACCAGAAAGGGCTCTCAAAACCCTATATTTTGCTTGCAGTAGAGGATTCACTGAAGCGTCTGCAGACGGATTACATCGACCTGTATCAGTCCCATACCGAAGATCCGGAGACGCCTTTGGAAGAAACTCTGGAAACCTATGCAGAATTAATCAAACAAGGGAAGGTCCGGGCCATCGGCGTTTCGAATTTAAGCGCAGAGCGGCTCTCCCAGGCGCTGCAAGCCGCCAAGCAAGGCTACCCCCGCTATGAAAGCTTGCAGCCTCTCTATAATCTCTGTGAGCGTGCCGACTATGAAACGAAGCTCGAACCCCTCTGCCAGGAAAAGGGGTTGGGCGTGATCTGCTACCCCTCGCTGGCCAACGGATTTCTCACGGGCAAGTACAGGTCGGAAAAAGATCTCTCAAAAAGTCCTCGCGGCCCGAGAGTCACGAAATACTTAAATGAGCGGGGATTTCGGATCCTTCAGGCGCTCGATCAAGTCGCAAAACAACTCAATTCAAATCCGGCGAGAGTTTCTTTGGCCTGGCTGATCGCGCGCCCCAGTATTACCGCTCCGATTGCCAGCGCCACGAGCCTGGAGCAATTGAACGATCTCATCGAGGCGACAAAACTCGAACTCGATCACTCCACCATCGAACTGTTGAATCAAGCCAGTGCTTACACCGTTGCTGGGGAAACGCCCTGAAGTGGTTGGCAGTCTGAGGCTGACGACAAACAAGCTGCGGTCCGTAAGGGCAGGCAACTATGCCAATTTTTTCGGTCCCTGGATCTCCTGTTGTTCAAACTGGTGGAGGCGGGGGGAATCGAACCCCCGTCCGGAAATACTAGTCAGAAGCCTCTACATGCTTAGTCTGCGATTTAAATTTCGCTTCTCCCGTCTCCCGCAAACTGGATCCGGAATCGGCTAGCTCGGTGTTGTTTCGCCTCAGCAGCCCCTGAGCACAGCCGCCTAGGCTAGCCTGCTAATCTTACGCCCTTATCCGCCCTGTAGGCGCCGGACGGTAAGAACGCTAGCGGGTCTTAAGCCGCTAGAGCTACTTGATAATCGTTGGCGATTATCGTTCCCCATGTGTTTTACGAGACCATGGGACCTCGGCATGCCACCCCTGTCTTTCCATATCCCCGTCGAAGCCATGTCGCCCCCAACGGATTCTGTCAGACGAGTCGACTAATTTCAATTGTATCCTTCGGAAGAACAGAAAGCAATGGGATCGAAGGCTCGCAATCCATGCAAATCTACGGATTTACTCCCGTTTTTTATGGTCCCGGAAGGCCCGCGCGACTTCTCGATCCGCCTCCCTCTTCTTCACGTCTTCCCGGCGGTCGTATTGCTTCTTCCCGCGGGCCAAGGCAATCTCCACTTTGGCGTTGCCCCGCAGAAAATAGAGGCGAAGGGGGATGATCGTGTACCCTTTCTGGGTCGTCGCCCCGTACAGTTTCTTGATCTCGCGCTTGCGTAGGAGGAGCTTGCGAGCGCGCAGAGGATCATGATTAAACTGGTTGCCGGCTGAGTACGGGCTGATGTGGCAGTGTAGAAGGAAGACCTCGCCGTCCACAACGTCCGCATAGCTGTCCTTGAGGTTTGCTTTCCCCTCCCGCAGGGACTTAACTTCCGTCCCCTTTAAGGCAATCCCGGCCTCATAAACTTCGTCTATGAAGTAGTCGTGTCTTGCCGAGCGGTTCGTGCAGATGACCTTTTCACCAGCCATGATTCACATCCCTCGAATCGAGTCTCCCTTTTATCATAACGATTTCCTGCGGGTCCTGGGGGAATTTCTCATTCCCTACCCTGACCTCCGGTTTGCACAGGGAGGTTGCGATGCGGAAGTATCTATGTCAACGAGCAGGGGCGGAAACGGCAATCTCGCTTAACGTATCGGGGTTCGTGACCAGTTGACCACAAGCGGCCAGAATATCGATTCCGCGACTCTCGCGGATTAGGGCGGTCAGATGACGGTTCTGGAGAACTTCTTGGAAAGCGGCTACCCGCTGGGGAGACGGGCGGTGAAACAAGGCCCCCGGAAACGGGTTAAAAGGGATGAGATTGATCTTGCAGCGGATGCCTTGCAGCAGACGGGCCAGCTCCGCCGCTTGTTGGGGGGAATCATTAACGCCATCGAGTAAAACATATTCAAAAGTGATCCGCCGGCGCGGGGCAAGAGGGTACTGACGGCAGGCTTCCAGAAGAGATGACAAGGGGTATTTCTTGTTGATCGGCATAATCCGCGTGCGCACCGGATCAGACGAAGCATTGAGGGACACGGCCAGGTTGACCTTCAGGTCCTCCTGCCCCAGTTTTTTGATCGCCGGAACGAGACCGCTCGTGGACAGAGTGATGCGGCGGGGGGAAATGGACATTCCCTTGGAATCCGTCATGAGCCGGATTGCCTTGACCACCTCCCGGTAGTTGTCCAGGGGCTCCCCCATCCCCATGAAGACGTAGTTGGTCAGCTTCTCTTCGGGAGGAATTTCCCGGACCACGGACAGCACCTGATCGACGATTTCCCAGGCCCGCAGATTTCGAGTAAAGCCTCCAACTCCCGTCAGGCAAAACTTGCAGTCGAGCTTGCAGCCCACCTGGGTGGAAATGCACAGGGTTCTGCGATCTTCTGAGGGGATGAGAACACTTTCAATCCGGCGGCCGTCTTCCAAACCGAAGAGGAACTTTCGGGTTCCGTCGCCGGCAGTATGGGCACGGATCAACTGCAGGGTCTCGATCTCAGCCACTTCCTCCAGGCGACTGCGAAACTCCTTGGAAAGGTTGGTCATGTCATTGATGCGGACAGCTCTCTTGGCAAAGATCCAGTCGTACATCTGGCGGGCGTTATACGCTTTCCCCTGCAGATCCCCGACCAGCTCTTCCATTTCCGGAAGAGTCAAATCTTTCAGATTTACAACCGACATGAAATCATCTCCCTATCAGGTCCCTTCGCCGGACCCATCCGAACGTTACCACAGCCCCCTAACGCGGACAAGGTAATGACTTGAGAACTGTGCAAACTGCACTCCGATCTGTGCAACTTCCGTTCAGGACCAAGCCGATACCAGAATTACTTCGTAACCTCTTATCTTCTAGCGCATATCACGGCGTCCTTTTCTTTGCCGCCGACCGATCGCGGTATCGTTCTTGCTCTCTGAAAACTCGCATCCCCTTTTTTCGAAGAACCGAGAAGCACAACCCATTGTCGAAAACCCCGATGAGGGCCTTGAGATTTCTGCCCGCCCCAGAAGGAGCGCTCCATGGATTCCAACAACGACCTGCACGAGAACATTATTGAAAGCTTGACCTCCGGCCTCATGGTGATCGATTCCCGCACATTTCAAATCCTGAGCTTCAACCAGGCCATGGAGCGCATCACCGGCCTCTCCCGCACGGAAGTTTTGCAGAGGCCCATCGAGGAAGTTTTCGCTTACGTGCAAGGGCTCTCCTGTGCGGATCTGGCAAAGGAAATGTGGGAAAAGGGAGTAGTCACCCGGCCTCGCATGCGCGTGACGCGGCCCACGGGTGAAGAATTGTACCGGGGGCTCAAAGCCGAGCCCCTCTATTCGCGCCAAGGCGAAGCCATGGGCATCGTCGTGCATATTGAAGACGTCACCGAGCGGGAGGTCCTGCGCGAGAGCTTCAGCCGCTATGTGGCACCCCAGGTCGTGGAGGCGATCCTCTCCGAAAAACAAAAACTCAAGCTTTCCGGCTACCGACAGGAGGTGACGATTCTTTTCGCCGACATTCGCGGCTTCACCGAGCTGGCTGAGAGCCTGGAGCCGGAAGCGGTCGTCTCTCTTCTCAACGGATATTTCTCTCTCATGGTGGACGTGGTCCTGAAATACGAAGGGACCCTGGACAAATTCGTGGGAGATAATGTGATGGCCGTCTTTGGTGCCCCCATCAGCCGGGAGGATGACACCGAGCGGGCCCTGCGCGCCGCCATCGAAATGCAGGCCGAGATGGTTGGCTTCAATTCGGCGCGGGAGCAAGCCAATCAGGAGCCCATCCACATGGGCATCGGCATCAACACGGGGATTGCCGTCGTGGGCAATGTGGGCTCCGAGAAGCGCATGGACTACACCGTGATCGGCGACGCCGTCAATGTGGCCGATCGCATCCAGAACCTTTCCCGTGGCGGGGAGATTCTGGTAAGCGAGCAAACCTACCGCAAAGTGAGCAAGGTGATCCGGGGAAGGCCCCTGTCCTCAGGCCGGGTCAGAGGAAGAGTGAATCCTGTGAAGATTTATCTCATTGAGGGACTACAGGAAGAAGGCTCGCCGGAGAATTCCAAGGCATCCGAGAAGAACGCGGTAAGCTCGGATTTCACCTCCGCCAGCTTCTCGATCTGATTGATCCGGTCGCGAAACGCGGCAGCTCCCGGCAGGCCTCGAGTGTAGTGGGGCAGGTGCTTTCGCATGTGGAACACGGCTTCCCGTTCGTCCAGGTACGCCTCCAGAAGCTCCATATGCCGGTTCACCAGAGAGAGCTTTTCGGGAATCGATGGTGGCGGCGGGATTTCTCCGGTCTGCATGTAGTGGGCGATCTGGCGAAAGATCCAGGGAGAGCCCACGGCGCCGCGGCCGATCATGACCCCGTCGCAGCCCGTCTGCTCCAGCATCCGGCGGGCGTCTTCCGGAGACTTCACATCCCCGTTGCCGAAAACCGGGATGGAGACCGCCTCCTTGAATGCGGTAATAAGGCTCCAGTCTGCTTCTCCTGAAAACTGCTGGGAGCGGGTGCGGGCGTGAATCGCAATGGCCTGCACTCCACACCCCTCCGCAATGCGCGCGATCTCGGGGCCGTTAATGGAGCGGTCATCCCAGCCGGCCCGGGTCTTCACCGTGACCGGGACGGAGACCGCTTTCACCGTGGCCTTGAGGATCGCCTCGACCAACGGGGGGTTGCGCAACAGAGCCGCCCCTGCCGAGGCTTTGATGATCTTCGGCACCGGGCAGCCCATGTTGATGTCTACGATGTCGGCACCGCTTTCTTCTACAATGGCTGCCGCTCGTGCCACCACATCGGGAGAGGAACCAAAGACCTGGACGCTCAACGGCTTTTCCTTCGGATCGGAAGCAAACAGACGGCGAGTTTTCTCGTTATTGCGCACCAGGGCCTCGGTGCTCACCATTTCGGTGCAGACCAGACCGCAGCCGGATTCCCGGGCCAGGAGGCGAAAGGGGATATTCGTCACTCCGGCCAATGGGGCCATGACCAGGTTGTTCTCGAGCTGGACAGTGCCGATCCGAATCGGTCTCAGCGTCACGCGTTCTCCTATCCTACCGAAACGACGCCACTGGGCTGGACCTCTTCAATGGACCAGTCGGCGCAGGCATCGAGAGTCAAATAATCCCGGTACACATCCGCAGAGCCCGCTTCTCGAAAATGATAGTAACCGGCGCAGGCAATCATGGCCCCGTTGTCCGTGCAGAGAGCAGGACTGGGGATGAGGAACCGCACACCTTTT
>DATEAK010000172.1:0-14855 GCA_035288405.1 bacterium
AACGGAGCTGCAGCCATATCGCTGATTACGGACTACCGGTTTTTTGCGGGTCGCAGAGAAGACCTGCCCCTGCTGCGCCGGGAGGTGTCCATTCCAATTTTCCGCAAGGACTTCATCATTGATGAGTACCAACTGGTTGAGAGCCGGGTCTTGGGCGCAGACGCTGTTCTCTTAATTGTCGCAGGGCTGCCTCCGAAACGACTGGAGGCTCTGCACCGGTTTGCCCTGTTTTTGGAGATGGAAGTTCTCGTTGAGGTGCATACGAGAGAGGAGATGGAGAAGGCTTTGGATCTCGGAGCCCGGGTCTTAGGAATCAACAATCGGAATCTGCATACTTTTGTTACGGACCTGCAGGTGACCCTTGATCTGGTCACAATGGTTCCGCCGGGCCGCGTCGTGGTCAGTGAGAGCGGCATCCGGAACCGGGATGAGATCGAACAGCTCGAGAGAGCGGGAGTCCACGCGTTTCTGGTGGGGGAATCCCTCATGAGATCGGAGGACGCGGCTGGAAAGTTGAGGGAGCTCGTCGGTGGTTAGAGTTAAGATTTGCGGGATCACACGGCTGGAAGATGCCCTGGTTGCCTGCGAAGCAGGAGCCGACGCGCTGGGATTTGTCTTTTACGAGCCGAGTCCCCGCTACATTGAACCGCGGCGTGTTAGGGAAATTATCTATTCTCTCCCTCCGTTTGTAACTCCCGTGGGAGTTTTTGTGAATAAGAACGCCGAAGATGTGAACCGGATCGTGGCGGAGTCCGGTGTTACGCTGGTCCAGTTACACGGGGAGGAGCCTCCGGATCTGGTCCCGCAGCTCACGGCTCCGGCGCTCAAGGCGGTCAGAGTCCGGGGAGAAGAAGATCTTGCGACGTTACGCGAGTACCAAGTGCAGGCCTACCTCCTGGACAGCCATGTCCCTGGGAAATACGGGGGAACGGGAATTTCTTTCCAATGGGAACTGGCCGTAAAGGCCAAGGCCCATGGCCGGATCATCCTGTCCGGCGGGATCACCGTGGAAAACGTCTACGAGGCGCTTCGCACGGTAGCTCCTTTCGGACTCGACGTCAGTACGGGTGTTGAAGTCTCGCCCGGCATCAAAGATCACGGCAAAATGAAGATGCTGCTTCAGAAGGTGAGGGAAGCCCATGGACTCTAGATCTCCGAGTGCGGACGGCCATTATGGAATTTTCGGGGGCCGGTATGTTCCGGAGACATTGATGCCTGCTTTGGATACGCTGGAAAAAGCTTTTCAAGAAGCTTGGGGCGATCATCGATTTCAGAAAGAGTTTCAGGACCTTTTGAGTCACTACGTGGGCCGTCCCACTCCCTTGTACCATGCGCGCAGGCTCAGCCAGCATCTGGGTGGAGCCCGAATTTATCTGAAGAGGGAAGATCTCAGCCATACGGGGGCTCACAAGATCAATAACACGGTGGGGCAGGCCCTTCTCGCACGGAAGATGGGCAAGACCCGTCTCATTGCGGAAACCGGTGCAGGACAGCACGGAGTTGCCACAGCCACGGTGGCCGCCCTCTTCGGGATGCGCTGCGAAGTGTACATGGGGACGGAAGACATGGAGCGCCAAGCGCCCAACGTTTTTCGGATGAAGCTCCTGGGAGCCCGGGTACGGCCGGTAGACACGGGCAGCCGGACACTCAAGGACGCCATGAACGAGGCCCTACGGGACTGGGTCACCAATGTTCAGGACACGGCCTACGTGATCGGCACAGTGGCCGGCCCCCATCCGTACCCGATGATGGTGCGCGAATTTCAATCCGTCATCGGGCAGGAAACCCGCCGCCAACTCCAGGAACAGGAAGGAAAGCTGCCGGATCTTCTCCTGGCTTGCATCGGTGGAGGAAGTAATGCCATGGGGCTTTTCGCTCCCTTCCTGTCACTGCCCTCCGTCTCCATGATCGGCGTCGAGGCGGCCGGTGAGGGAGTGGAAACGGGCCGCCACGCAGCTTCTATCGGGGCCGGTAGTGTCGGCGTCCTCCATGGCAGCAAAACCTTCATCTTGCAGGATGCCGATGGGCAGATCCTTACGACCCACTCCATTTCCGCCGGCCTGGACTATCCAGGGGTAGGCCCCGAGCATAGCTACTTGGCTGAAACCGGGAGGGTCCGTTATGTATCCGTTACGGACCGGCAAGCGTTGGAGGGATTTTCCCTTCTCTGTCGGAGGGAAGGGATTATTCCTGCATTGGAAAGTGCCCATGCCATTGCCTATTTAAACGAAATTGCGCCTACGTTGAGCCCGGAGCAGATCATCGTCGTTAACCTCTCGGGCCGCGGTGACAAGGATCTCGACACGGTCTCAAAAGAACTCGGGGGAAAATAGCATTCATGTCACGCATCGAGGAAACATTTCAGAGGCTGCGGGTGCGGGGAGAAAAGGCGTTCATCCCGTACCTGACGGCAGGCGATCCGGACTTGCGTTGGACCGGACGCTTCATTAAAGCTCTAGCCGGCGGGGGAGCAGACCTGATTGAAATTGGAGTTCCATTTTCCGATCCGATTGCCGATGGACCGACCATTCAAAAGGCAAGTCAGCGGGCGCTGCGAAGCGGGGCGACGTTGGGGAAGGTGATTCGACTCGTCGGAGAGATCAGAGCCGAAGTCAGCACTCCCCTTGTTCTCATGGGCTATTACAACCCGATCTTTAAGATGGGAGTGGAAGTTTTTGCCCGTGAGAGTTCCCGCTCCGGGGTGGACGGGCTCATCGTCCCCGACTTGCCGCCGGAAGAAGCCGCACCGCTGATTTCTGCCTGTCGCGAGTGGGGGATCGATACGATCTTCCTGGTGGCTCCCACAACTCCCCTGGAACGTTTGCAGCAGGTGGCTGAGGTAGCCCGTGGATTCCTTTATTATGTGTCCTTAACCGGGGTTACCGGGGCCCGGGAACAGTTGGCCGCAGGAATTCGGGAGGCCGTTGCCGGAATTCGCACCCAGACATCACTGCCAATCGCCGTCGGTTTCGGGATTTCAACTCCCGATCAGGCCCGTCTCGTGTCTCAGTGGGCCGATGGAGTTGTGGTCGGGAGTGCTCTCGTTGATCTGATTGATAAAACAAATGATAAAGAGGAATTAGAAGTATCTCTTTCCAGTTTTGCATTAAGTTTTAAACAAGCTCTGCAGGATCCCCCGTCCCCTCTCTAATTGCGGATTTCCTTTTCTGTCCGAAAAAATCCTTGGCTAAATTCCAAGAAGTGGGGTTTTCCGCTAGTAAGCGATCTTTATGGGTTTCGGATTGTTCCCCATCTCTCGCAGCGGTCCGGGCGAAAACCACGTTATGAAAACAAGTTATCAGGCCGATGAGGCGTATGTACGTTTCTGCCACGGGAGGTGGTATGGGCACGGAAGAAAAAAGGACGGGTACGCCCAGTTGGGGACCGACGACTCTCCTGATTTTGGAAACCGATGGAGAGATCGGTGCTCTTGTAGAAGATCGTCTAAGTCCTTTCAAGTTCTCGATTCTCCAAGCCCGTAGCCCGGATGAGGTCCGCGGCGTGGCCTCCGGAACGTTTCCCGACATAGCGATCATTGGACAACCGGCCTCCTCCGCAGGTGTAATTCTGTGGGGTGAGAAGCTTCTCGCCCAAGCTGCCGGCCGGGAAACGAGTCTGCTTTTGGCTTGTCAGGAGATGGATCCCGATCTTCGCAAGAAGTGCTTTGCCACGGGGTTCTACGAATTGCTCGTCAAGCCTTTGAACATTTCCGAGGTGGTCGAACTTCTTTTATTCCATCGAGAAATGCTGTTCTGGCAAAAAACCTTGCGAACCCACGGGGTCCAGGTGCGGATAAAGCGCCAGGAGGAAGGATGGCTGGTGAGCCTTCACGGGGCGCTTACGATTGAACTCTTCCCGGCCATTGGTCAGGCACTTTCGGTTTTCCTCCGGCGCGGCGAGCTTTCCTGCTGCCTTGATCTGGATGGCATCACTGAGATTGATAGCGCTGGCCTCGGTGCTCTGTTCAACTTCTGGGCTCAGGGCCGCCAGTCCAGGAGATCCCTGAAAATCATTGCCAATTCCCGGGAGGTGCGGGAAGCGCTCGAACTGGCCAAGCTGGATCGGGTCATTTTGGGTGAAGGGGAAGAAGTGGGTTCTCTGGGCGAACTGCGGATCACCCGGGATCTTCGGGAGACGGAATAGCGATGGGGATCTTGGGACAAACTGCGCTGGGGATCGATATTGGAACCCATTCCATTAAAGTCGTGAAGGTTGCACGCAGAGGAAAGAAGGCGTCGCTCCTGGGGTTTGCCATTGAGGAAATTGAATTTCCCGAGGACTACAATCCCGCCCGCTCCGAGACGATAGCCTCGGGAGTTGAAGCCGGGACGGAGATGGAAGGGAGAGAGAACGCCCTGGCTGCCGCGCTGAGTCGCAGCATGTCTTCCCTGAGCCACAAAGGGTGTCACATTAGGGGGGCCTTGAGTGGTCCTGGCGTTCTCATCAAGCAGATCCCCTTTCCCGATCTTGGAGACCGGCAGATTGAGGCCGCCCTCAAGTACGAAGCCAGGAAGTTTGTCCCCTGGAGCGTTGAGGAGATGGTCGTTGATTTCCAAGTGCTCAGCGAGGATCACCAGGCAGGGACGTGCGAGTTGCTGCTGGTGGCGGCAAGGATGCAGCAAAAGGAAACCTTGCTGCGCTTGCTTGAGACCGGGTGCAACATTTCACCTGTAGTCCTGGACGTCGAACCCCTGGCGATCGTGAACGCTTTGTTCGCCAGCAAGCGAGAGCCAGTGGAGGGACTTCAACTCATTGTCGACGTTGGCCACAGCTACACGACGCTATGCTTCTATAAGCCCGGCGCTCCGTTCTTTTCCCGCCATCTTTCCAATTCGGGGATGGATTTCAGCGCCCAGATCATGCGGCAAGCCGGAGTTGACTACTTGCGGGCCGAGGAAATGAAAAAGGGCAAGACCGATGTCGCGGTGAGCCTTGATGTGTATCGCCCGGTCTTCAATGATCTCCTGCAGGAAATCCGGCGCTCACTGATCTATTACGGAAACCAGACCGCGGTGAGCGCTGACAAGACCAAAGTCCACGTGTGCGGGGGAGGGGCTCGCTTGGTCCCGATGGTCGACTATTTTCGCGAGGGTCTGGATCTCTCTGTTGAAGTTTTGGATCCTCTTTCCGGGCTGCAAAGCTCGGCTAGCGACGAGACGGATGGAATTGGACCTCAAATGGCCATGGCCGTGGGGCTTGCCTGGCGATGAGGAACGAATCCTTCGTCTTCCAAATTAACTTCCAGCGCCGGGGAAAGCGTCGGCGGAAGCTGCTGGGGCGCAAAGATAAGAGGCTCCTGGCGGTCGGAATTGGATTGCACGTGCTTCTCGTGGGAGCAGGTTTCACCTTGTTGACCGGTCCGCTACGGCATGAAGGGAGGATTGAAAACCTTCGCCTGGCACGTCTGGAAAAATCACTTCAGGATGCGCAAGGAGAACTCAGGCGTTACGAGGGCAAGATCACCAAGATCGAAGAGTTCCGGCGAACCAAGGTTCGCTGGAGTGAAATTCTCAGGAACTTAGCGAATTTGAGCCCCGGGGGAATTTTGCTCACGACTTTGGAAGACAAAGGAAAGGGACAATTGATTCTGAAGGGCGTGGCATCGACTTCGAGACGGGATGGTGGACCCGAGCAGGTCGCGGAGTTTGTCGCCCGGCTGGGAGCGCAGGGCTCGGGATTCTCGGGGGCCCGGCTCGTTTCCACTCAAAACCTAAAGACCGGTGATGTGGAGGTTGTTCAGTTCGAGGTGGAATGTGCGCTTTAACCCGAAAGAGCTGTTGAGCAGAAAACGGAGAATTCCAGTAACTCCATTTCTGACGGCAGGGATCGTAGCTTCTCTGGTCGCCTTGTCTCTATTTTTCTGGGGGAGTTACCGTCTCGATCGTCGACAAGCTCGTGCGCAGTCTCAGAAATTGCGAGAGGTCTCCCAGAAGGTCGTGGAAGTGCAGCAGTCTGCCCGTCAGAAGCAGGCAGACTTGCAGAAGATCCTCAATGAGGGAACGCTGCCCATCGGGAACGGCGATCTGACACGGGAGCGGGAAATTCCCCATTTTCTTCGGGCAATTATCTCCTTGTCATCTGATCTCGGCGTGAAGGTCGTGGGATTCAAAACGAACTCTGCCCCGAGAAAAACTGGAGGCCCTGCCCTGAGCAAGGCCGACGGGTTGGTGGTGGAAAATAAGGACTCCCCGGTGCGGAGCTTTGATCTGCGCTTCCGGGGGCGATTTGGGGACCTCATGAACCTGGTGAGTCTATTGGAAAGGGCGAGTAAGCCGATGACGATCGAGAACCTCACGATCAGTTTAGAGGGAGTGGATGGCGTAGAGGGAGGCCAGGTTGCCATGCAATTTACTTTAAATGTATTGGAAGTAAGTGAGGGAGAAGTTTCAGGATCTCGCCGGGACTCGGCATCAACGGCCAGGGTTAACCTTCCCGCCTCGATCATCGCTGTCAGAGATCCATTCCGTTTCGGCGCGAGCCCTTCCGCATCGCGGGAAAACCGTGAAGACGGAGTTTTCCGGCTTTCCGCAATTCTGAAGACCCCTAAAGGACCTATAGCGATCATAGGCAGGGAGGTTGTGGGGGTTGGAGAACGCGTCGGGAATCTGGTGGTGGTGGGAATCAGCGGGAGCCAAGTGCAGCTTCGTGGTGGAGGCAAGAGGGTGACTCTCGACTGGAAAGCAGCGGAGTGATGGGAGACAGACACTCATGAGAACTAGGAGAGTCGTGGGAATCGCCGGAATCCTCGGAATGATCCTGTTCGCAGCTGCTTCCGGCTGTACCGGAGTAGGGAGAAGGATTTCCGAGCAGAACCTCGCTCCTCTCAGTGAGCGTCATTTCCTCTTGAGTGTGGGAGCTCTCAGCTTTCCCCGGGTGACTCGGATCATTTTACGGGGAAACCAGACCTTTGAGACGGTAAATGAGCAGACTGGCCCGGAAAGGAATTCGATCTCGCTGAATTTAGTCGGGGTCCGATCCCTCGTTACGTCCCCCCGGATACTCATCGACCAGGGATCGGTTCGGTCGATTACCGTAAGCCAGGAGGAAGAAAACGTCCGTGTCTTGCTGGAGTTGAAGCAGTCCAGACCCTACGAGTTGTTCCGAAGTGGATCGCTGTTCTGGGTCGATGTGGAGGAGCCCGAACCGGCTTCCGGGGAAGCCGCCGCGGGGGATGTTCCCGGCGCCCCACAGCCGGAGCAATCCTCGGGAGAAAAGACGAAGGGAAAACCGGAGGAGAAGATTCCACCGGTGAAGGAACCCGATCTTTTCTCGGAGATGGCTCTCCTTAACCGTACCGGTCGGCTTGATCAGCCGATCTCGCTCAAGGCCCGTGATACGGAAATGAAAGACCTCCTCCGGTCCGTAAGTAAACTGATCGGAATCGGACTTGTGGTAGACGAGGGGGTTAAAGATCGGGTGACCCTGGAAGTGGACAAGGTTCCCATCCGGGATTTGCTCACGATGTTGGTTAGAGATTATGCCTTGAGCATACAGCAACGTGGTGAAATGATATCCATCCGCAAGCTTAAGTTTGACAGTCGTGTGGTGTTCCTTCGCCATGCGAGTGCCGAACGGCTGAACCAGACCATCAAGGAATTGAAAGTAGCGGGAGACACTTCAATCTCTGCGGATCCTCGCACGAATGCTCTCGTCTTGCAAGGGGACCCGGAGGAGCTGAACCGGCTCTTGGGATTGATCCGCGCCCTGGATGCGGAAGGAACCTCCGCCTCGAGCAAGCTGAAGACAAAGATTGTGTACCTGAAATACGCCAGGGTCGGCGAGTTCCAGCGCAAGATTCTCGATCAGACGGTGACGGAGAAAGGTTTCGACGAGACCTTGAAATCCCTTCTTACGGCCGTGAGCAAAGGGGGGACGGACAGTTCTGGGAAGGGAGAGTCGGATGGAGGCGACATCCTGTCCAGCAGGATCGCCTTTGACAAAAGGACGAATGCCGTCATTATCCGGGATCTTCCGGAGGTGGTCGATCGGATCGTCCCTCTCATTGAGGAGATGGATAAACCGCTGCCGCAAATCTCCATTGAAGCACGGATCGTGCAAACGGATGTGACATTTGCCCGGGAGCTGGGAATCCAGTGGGGCGGGAAGTACACATCAGCGGGGAATAATGGAAACACGGTGATCCAAGGGGGTCTGGTGCCGCTTGCGAATACTGCGGGAGGAATTGTCGGAACGACTCCAGGGGGCGGGAACATGGTGGTTGATCTTCCTGCTGCCGCCGGGCGGGGGGCAGGTGGAGCCGCAGGAGTGTCTCTGGGGAACCTGGCGCGTGGACTGGTTCTGGACCTGCAGCTCTCGGCGCTGGAGGCGGAAGGCAAGGCGCGGGTGATCTCGCGTCCCAGTATCGTGACACTCGCCAACCAGGAAGCACTCATTGAGAGCGGCACGGAATTCAATGTGCGGGTGAGAACCGAGGGCGCCCAGGGGACCATCTCGTCGGATCTCAAGGTAGTTGATGCCACACTGCGCCTGCGGGTGCGGCCCTACATTACCCCGGAGGGAAAGATCTTTATGGATATTCAGGCGGAGCAGCGCGAGCCCGACTTTAGCCGGGTTGTGGATGGGATTCCCGCCATCCAGAAGAACAGCGCCTTTACCCAACTGATGGTCGATGACGGGGCGACCGCGGTAATTGGCGGTCTTTTCCGACAAAAAAGCACCGATGGTTCCAATCAGGTTCCCGGGATTTCCAAGATTCCTATTTTGGGCTGGTTGTTTCAGAACCAGAACCGCACAGAGGCCCTCACGGAACTTATGATTTTCATCACTCCGAAAGTTCTGGAAGGCGAGGATGTCCGGAAAGTTCGGAAGGGAACGGATCGCGGCTCCGGAGTCAAGGGGAGCGCAGCTCCATAGAAGACTTGCAATTCCAGAGGTGACAGCGGAAATGGGCAGTGTCCGGATCGGCTATGAGCGACTCGGAGATATCTTCCTCAGGCAAGGGAAACTCACCCAGGACCAGCTTGAACAGGCCCTCTCCCGGCAGCGGGAATCAGGGGAACGTCTGGGATCGGTCCTGGTGAAGATGGGGTTTGTCTCTGCTTACGAACTTCTCAACGTTCTGGGCAATCAACTGCGAATTCCCCTGGCGAACGAGGATACCTATAAGACTTTGGACCGTGGGGTGCTTCACTTGGTCCCCGAAGAATTCGCCCGGCAGCATGCATTGATCCCTTTATGGAAAGAGGAATCCGTTTTGCTCGTGGCGATGATCGATCCGTTCGACATCATGGTCACGGATCGTCTCAAATTCCTCACCGGTTGCCAGATTGCTCCTTTCATCGGCGTGGCTGAGGAAATCGAGGTTGCGCTTGGAGAATATTACCGTGGTGGAGACACTTTGGAGGAAGTGGTCCGAGACATTTCTGCCACGGAGCGGTCCTCTCTTGAGGGGGAAGGGGAGGGCTCCGATGCGGAGCTGATCATTCAATCCGAGGGAAGCCCTGCCAGCAAGTTTGTCTCTCAGATGATCGTGGAAGCCATCGAACGGCGCGCCAGCGATATTCACGTGGAACCTACCAAAGACGGAATCGACGTACGCTACCGGATTGACGGAGTTCTTCATCACGTGGTTTCACCTCCGTCCCACTTCCGGAGCGCGATTTTGTCACGTATCAAGGTCCTCGCCAACATGGACATCGCTGAAAAGAGGCTTCCCCAGGACGGCCGCTTCTCGATCAAGCTTTCGCGGAAAATCATCGATATTCGGGTCTCCTCGTTGCCTACGGTTTTCGGAGAAAAGATCGTCCTGCGCCTCCTAGAGAAGGAGGCGTTTGCCCGGGATCTCTCCTCCCTCGGAATGGATCCGCGTCTACTGGAGCTTTATAAGGAAGAAGTAAACCTCCCGCACGGATTGATTTTGTTCACGGGACCTACGGGGAGCGGGAAAACGACCACCCTGTATTCAACCCTCGATTTTGTGAAAAGCCCGGAAAAGAACCTGGTCACGGTAGAGGACCCCGTCGAATACCAGATCCCCGGCATTTTCCAGGTGCAGGTCAACTACAAAATCGGCTTCACGTTTGCCGCCGCCATGCGCTCCATCCTTCGCCAGGACCCTGACATCATCATGGCCGGTGAGATCCGCGACTTGGATACCGCGGAGATGGTGATCCGTGCAGCGCTGACAGGACACCTGGTGCTCTCGACACTACACACGAACGATGCCGTCGGTTCCATTGTGAGGCTCATGAACATGGGGATCCCCGGCTTTCTTGTAGCCGATGTGGTGTCCCTGGCCGTTGCTCAGCGGTTGCTCCGCAAGATCTGCACCGAATGCAAGGCCTCCTATGTTCCTTCGGTCTCTGAGTTGAAGTGGATCGGTCAGTCGGAAAATGCCCGCGAAAGGATCCTGTTTTTTCGGGGGAAGGGCTGCGAACATTGCAATCACACGGGCTACTTCGGCCGGGAGGGAGTCTTCGAGTATATGGTGATTGGGGACGAACTACGACAGATGATCGTCGGCAACAAGCCTGCCAATCTCATCAAGGAGAAAGCCGCAAAACTTGGAATGGTGCCGCTTATGGAAAGCGGCATCAAGAAGGTCTTGGAAGGGGTAACGACCATTGAAGAGGTTTACAAGTACATTCACCGTGCGAACCGTTGAGAGCAGGAAAGCTCTCAGCGATCAGCGGTCAGCCCTCAGCCAGAAAGAGAGGATGTGGAATTTCTCCTCCGTTCTCCGGCTGATTGCTGGTTGCTGATCGCTTTCGGGAGAATGTGATGCCGACCTTCCATTATAGAGCCATGGCGTCCGATGGAAAAACTTTGAACAACTGGGTCTACGGAGTCAGCGCGGATGCCTGTGTGGAAGATCTCCACAAACAGGGTCTCACCATTTTGTTTCTCCGGGAGGAGAAATCCTCGAGAGCGGTCGGAAACAGGAAAGAACGAGGCCCATCCTGGAAGACCCTGGGTAAGAGGGTTAAGGACCAGGATCTGATCAGCTTCACCGAGCAATTTGGCGCCATGATTGAAGCGGGGGTACCCATCACCGTATGTCTTGATAATTTAACCCGGGAAACTCACAACAAAGCCCTTCAAGAGATCATCCGGGAAACACAAAAAAAAGTCCAGGGAGGAGAATCTCTGTGGGCTGCCTTTGGGGCCCATCCCGAGGTGTTCGGACAGCTTTTCGTCCAAATGGTGCGTGCCGGCGAAGCTAGCGGCCAGCTCGGCGCGATTCTCCAGCAGCTCTCCGTCTATCTCGAGGCAACCCACGCATTGAAGCAGAAACTCTACACGGTGCTGGCCTATCCCGTGTTTCTTCTGGGGCTATCCGTGACTGCCATGTTTTTTCTAGTGGTCAAGATCCTTCCCATCTTCAGCGGCATTTATCAGAAATTCGGGGCCAAGCTTCCGCCGTTGACCCTGATGTTGCTTCATCTAAGCGACACGGTGCGGGCCCACCTGGGGGGATTTTTCCTGGGCGCCGGAGTGATCGGCGCGGTCGTCCTCTATTGTGCGCGGAGTGAACGCGGCAGGGATGTGATTGATCGGGTCCGCCTCGATCTTCCGATCGTAGGTGATCTGATGCGGAAGACGATTTACTCCCGGTTTGCCAGGGCCATGGGCGTTCTCCTGCGCAGCGGTGTGCCGATACTGGAAGCATTGAAAATCGTCAGCCGGGTGTCCGAGAACCGACTCATTGAAAGGGAACTGATCGAATGCACCCGGAAGATTTCGGAAGGCAGCACGGTATCCGAGGCGTTGAAAGCGAGCAGGCAATTTCCCGACATGCTTGTGAACATGATCGCCACGGGAGAAGAGGTGGGGAGGCTCGATGAGCTGATGGTCAAAGTGGCCACCTACTACGAGCGTCGTACGGAAGCAGTCATTAAGACCTTTTCATCCCTGGTGGAGCCCGCGTTGATTGTTTTCATCGGAGGAATCGTCGGAGTGATCCTTTTTGCCATGTTCATACCCATTTTTCAAATGGGCAAGACCTTCCGCTGAGGTTGCCATGAAGGTACGATTTCTAATCGCAGTTCAAGTGTTCACAGCCCTTGTCGTCCTCGTGGTGGGGCTTCTGGCCCTGGAGGAGGGACGCCGGGGACTTCTTGGATCACCGGGAGGACCCAGCGTGAGCCAGGTCTACCAGGTTTTGCAGGCCATGCGGATTTACATCCTGGCCGGAGCCGGCCTGGCGGGTCTAGCTGGAGTGGTTCTGGCCTTGGGCGTCGCTCGTCCTCTTCTGGGGATTCGACAGGAGGTTCAATCGATTTCCCGAGGAAACCTGAGGCTGCGCAGCGACACCCATGTGGATTACGAAGTCGTCCCATTGAAAGGCGCCGTGGAAAACATGATCGGTGCTCTCAGTGACTACATACTGAAAAGCATGACCGGAGGCGCTTTTTGTCTGAACGCGACCGGAGAAATTACCTACTTCAGCCCCACGGCGGAAATTGTCTTCGGCCGGGATGCCTGGGAGATGGTCGGAAAAAGCTATACCCAGGTACTTCCACCGACCCCGAGGAACCAGGGTCTGGTGTCCACGATAGGCCAATGTTTAGAGAAGCTCCAGGGGGTTACCGGGAATCCGGTCCTCATGGAGAACGCGGCAAAGGAACAGCTTCCGGTCCGACTCACGACGGCCGTACTGGAAGGAGAAAAAGAAGTGCTCCTCGGCGTGGTGGTGAACCTGACTGATCCCACGCAGGTCAAGGAATTACAGGAGCGTCTTTTACGTCGGGATCGCCTGGCCTCCCTGGGATTTCTTGCGGCCGGGACCGCTCACGAGATTCGAAACCCCCTGGGATCTCTGAAGGGACTCACCCAACTCCTGCAGGAAAACATGGAGGCCGGTGATCCTCGCAGGTCCTACATCGATGTGATTGTGCGTGAGGTCGATCGCCTGAATGTGTCCGTTGAGAAACTAATCCGGTTTGCCGAGCCTGACGATGGCGCTCGCGTTCTGGAGAGTATCACCAAACTGATGTCTCATGAAGTGCAGAAGGTCCGCAGTGTAGCAGCCTTGCGGGGGATTTCCCTGGTTGAACACTACCAGACCGACGTTCCGGACATCGAGGTCTCCGGTCTGTCTCTCGCGGAAGCCTTTGCTCACCTGCTAGCGGATGCCGTGGAAAGATCTCCCCGGGATTCGATGGTCTCGATCCAAGTAATCTTCGAGTCCGACCAGGTTGTCCAGAGGAACACCCCATCGGGGCGGATTGTAATGGAGATCGGCAATACCGCTGTCCTCCTTCCAGGGGCAGAGCGAAAAAGGCTTTTCGATCCTTTCTACGGCTCCCGGAAAAGTGACTTTGGCCTGGAGTTGGCGATTGCTCATCAAATCATTTCCCATCACAGGGGAACCCTGGATTCGGTGACCAATGCGGATGGGAATATGGCCATCCGGATCTGCTTGCCGGTCCACGCGATTCCGGCAAAGACAGGAGCGCTTTATGGAGCCTGAGACGATCCTCGTCGTGGACGATGACGAGCACATGGGGTTTACCTTCAAGGAAGTCATGACCAGCGAGGGATACCGCGTCGTAATGGCCCGGGATGGTCTGGAAGCCCTGGAGCGCGTGAAAGCCGATCACCTGGACCTCGTCCTCATGGACGTCCGGATGCCCAAAATGGATGGCATCGAAGCACTCAAGCAGATGGTGAACATCGTACCTGATTTGCCGGTCATCATGGTCACGGCCTTCGGTTCGAAGGATATCGACGTAGAAGCCCTCAAACTAGGTGCCTATGACTACTTTACGAAACCCGTGGACATCCACGAGATCCGCATCGTCGTTCGCCGGGTTCTGGAGAAAGCCAAACTTCAGCAGGAGGTGGACCGCCTCCGGCGCCTGGTGGCGGGGAATCAACCCTTCGGCGGGATCGTCGGCACCAGCGCTCCCATGATGGAGGTCTTCAATCTCGTGCGGTCGATCGCCGACAGCAACGTGGAAGTCCTGATCTGTGGCGAAAGTGGAACAGGGAAAGAGCTTGTAGCCAAAGCGATTCACCAGAACAGCTCTCGCCTCGAAAAACCATTTGTCAAGATTAACTGCGCGGCGATTCCGGAAACCCTTCTGGAGAGCGAACTTTTCGGTTACGAGAAGGGCGCCTTTACCGGTGCCACTCACGGGAAGCCGGGTAAGTTCGAAATGGCTCACGAGGGCACCTTGTTGCTGGACGAGATCGGGGATATGAGCTTGTCGACGCAGGCCAAAGTGTTGCGGGTGATCCAGGAGAAGGAGCTGGAACGCCTGGGGAGCACGAGCACGACGTCAGTGGACGTGCGCATCCTGGCTTCCACGAACAAAGATCTGCCGGAAGCGATTTCGTCCGGTCAGTTTCGCGAAGACCTGTTTTACCGCCTCAATGTCATTACGATGCATCTTCCTCCTCTGCGAGATCGGCGTGAGGATATTCTTCTTCTGATGGAGCATTTCATCGAAAAGTTCAATCAAATCCACAACCGCCGCGTGTCCGGGATCTCGGATAGCGTGGCGGAGCGCTTTCTGTCCTACCGATGGCCCGGAAATGTGCGGGAGTTGGAGAACGTCGTACAGCGCGCACTGATCCTTACGAAGGACACGGTAATCGGGATCAGGGATTTGCCGGAACAGATTGCCGGGGATCCTCTCGGAGGCGGCAACAGTGAGAATCCACTTCTGCTGAGCGCGGTGGACGGGATTGCCGACCAGGCCGAAAAGAAAATGATTCAAGAGGCCCTGGAGAAGATGGGAGGGCACCGCCAGAAAACGGCGGAACTATTAGGAATCAGCCGCAAGACCCTTCATAACAAAATGCGGAAGCATGGGCTGCTGTGAGTAGCCATCATCTTGCGTATGGGATTACCCAGGTTGTGTAAGGGCATGCGCAGTTTGCTGGAACAA
>DATEAK010000173.1:0-11489 GCA_035288405.1 bacterium
CCGGAAATGGCCTTCACGATGGAGATGATTCCAGCACTTGTGCGGCACGGGTACGAGTACGTGATCATCGATAGCGTTCACGTGAAGCCCAAGACGACGTTAAGTTCCGAGGACAGAGTCTATCGCACACACATCGCCGAGTGCGATGGAGCTCGAATTACGATCGTCCCCCGCGACCGCGATTTGAGCAATGCCCAGGAAAGCGGACTTGATGCCGGCTGGTTCGAGGGAGAGGTCGGAAGGAAAACAGCCACTGCGAACCGGCCTTGTCTTATGACAACCTGGTCGGATGGGGAAAACGGGGGCTGGTTCCGCCAAATGGACGAAGGGTCAGGATTTTGGGGGCATTTCTTTTCCCCTTACATGGAACGTGTGAGATCCGGTCAGATGACGATTCGTCCCACGACCCTCTCCGAGTTCGTGGCGGGAAATCCGCCGGCAAGCGAGGTCGACGTTCAGACGGGGGCGTGGAACGTGGGGACAACCAGCGGTTATGATTTCTCCCAGTGGGCCGGATCGGACTCCCAGAGAAAGGCTCTCGAGGAGATTTGGAGGTTGAGTCGGGCCTTTCACGAGATGCGGCGGACTTTCCCCGGCATGCAACCGGAACCCGTTGGACGGAAGTTAAGCATCGTGCGCGAGTATATCCTCAGGGCGGAGACGAGTTGTTACCTCTTTTGGGGTGACAGCTGGATTCCGAAATTGTACGAACAAACCCGACTTGCTCACCGGATACTTGGTGAAATCGACAAGATGTCAAATCGTGCCTAGCGGCTCCTCACGCCGACCTTTTCTCGACAGGAAGGTTGGGTGAAAGTCTTGGAGGGACACGCGATGAAGTGTTGGTTCTGCGAGCAGGAAGCGAGAGGAACTTGTGCAGCCTGTGGCCGGGGTTTGTGCCATCAGCACTCCCATATTCATGATGAGATGACCCTGGCAAAATCCTGACCACGACCGGAAGCCCTGGAAAAGTCAACCGATCAAATTCCAGGGTTCGATCGATTGCAATTCCCTCTCTCGATCTTTTTCCTGATCAAGGTTAAAATGGCCCATGCCTCAGAAAAGACTTCGCCAGGCAGAGAGAAAACCCCGGATTGGAAGAGACAGTCTCTCTCCCCGATCTTATACAGATCTCCGCCGTTTGACCCGTAAAGAGCTTCAGGCTCTGGCTGTCCGGAAGGGTCTCAAGGGCGGGTCTCGTCTCAAGAAAGAGGAGCTAGCTCAAGCCCTCATCTCTCTCTTAGGCCTCCGGCCGGAACGACGTTCAGAGCAACCTTCCAAATCCCGGGCTGCGGCCCCACCGCCACCGGCTCTATTTGAAGAGGAGAAACCCCCCTTACCGGCAGTGTATGGGAAGACCTGTCTCGTTCTCTTGCCTGTAGACCCCTTCTGGGTCCATGCTTACTGGGAACTTTCAGGACAGGACACACCAAAGGCCGGCGACGACGGGAAAAAGAGGAGTGAACGATTTCGGTGGATTTTGAGGGTTTATGACGTCACGTTCATTCAATTTGACGGCACCAACGCGCACAGCTCTTTTGACATTAAAATCACGCCGCACGCGAGGAACTGGTATATCAACCTATCGAGCCCGCAAAAGTCCCTTTGTGCGGAACTGGGAAGGATCCGGGCGGATGGGACCTTCTTTCCTGTGGCCCGTTCGAACGTAGTCCAAACCGCGTCCGCCTGGGTTTCACCGAACACGGAGGAATCCTGGATGCAGGTGGTTTGGGAGAAAAAATCGATTTATCCCGATGAATCTCGAATTCAGGCTGTCCCTGCGACGCCAGGACACCGTTTACCCGGGCAGGTTTCGGCTTCGACCGGAGCCACCATGGAATCCGTCCCTTTACCGGGGCTTTCAAAGCCTGAGATTGATGCCTGGGTCGCACAAAAGAAGTTGATCAGCCCTGAAGAGTATCGATGTTTCCTGGGAGAAACCCGCCGCAGGTACCAGCCCGGCAGAGAGGAAATCGATCCCTCCACTTCGGAGCTGACTCCGCTCGAGGTGGCCGCCAGGAATTTCGAATCCGGTCTTTCCTCTCTTGAACTAATGAAAAATCCATCTTTCCCTGCCGACGCTGAGGCGAATCGCTGAAGGGAAATGGGATGTGAAAAGCGTAGTCTCAACCGGAAAGGGAACTTTCCTCCCCATGTGAGTTTGGGCTAAACTGCAAAGCACGAAGATCACGCAAAAGAGGGAGGGGTGCGATGGCAAAAGTTGCTTATGTCCCCTGGCTCCACATGCACCAGCCGCCGGTCTGGCAAGAGGGGGAATGTGGGGAGAAACTTGTAGGCAATCTCTTCAAGATGATTACCGGCCCCCCGAACTCCGAGGAGAGTTGGAACGGAAGAATCTATGCCCGCTCTTATAAAAATGCGGCCCGCTACGCGCTTCAGCTTGCTGCAGAAGGAGTCCCCTCAAGGATCATCCTCGATTTCTCGGGGTGTTTGCTCAAAGAGATCTGGGAACTTTCCTCCTCGGGGTTCTTCGATGCCCTGGAAGTTGAGGGGGAGAAGATCGGCAGCATGATCTCCCTGTACCGGGAAGTTCTGGAGAAATTTCCTGAGACCATCGAGGTTGCAGGTACTTCGTATTTTCACAATTATTTTCCCGTAAGCCCCCCGCGCGACTGGGAGGCGCAGGTGCAACGGTGGCGAGATCTGTACGGAGAACTTTTCGGGGAGGAGGCTTTAAGGAGAGTGAAAGGTTTTTGGCTTCCCGAGATGGGCGTCCCCGGGGAAAAGCCGATGGCGGCATTGATCCGCGTCCTCAAGCAAGCAGGTTATCAGTGGTTGATCCTTCCTCCCCATGTCCTGCAAGCTCAGAGACCGATGGATGGAGGAGTGTTCCGCTTAGTGTGTGAGGACGAAGAGGGGAGGGAGGAAATCACCGCGGTTGTTCGGGATACCCAGATGGGAATCCGGCAGCAGGAAGGGTGCGATTCCAATGGAATCTATAATGATCTGCGCTGGAAAAGAGATCACCTCTTCAAAGAAGGGGAACCCCTATTGGTTGTTCCCACGAGTGATGGAGAAAACGGCAATGCCATGATGTTTCGTTTCTTTTCCGAAACGTTTGCTCCGTTTTTTCGCAGCCTCTCACGGGAGGAGGGGATCGAATCCCTGAGCATATCCGAATATCTGGAACGGTACTGTCCTGAAGGACCCCGAGAGGTGGTGAAGATCCGGGCGGAGGGCGGATCATGGATCGGTGGTCACGACTCCTGGCAGCGCAGCGGGCGGGGCGGGGAAATCCTGACCCGGATTGAGGAGGTGAGTCGTCTCCTAGGCTCCGTTCCTGTTTCCAGTGACCCGCTCTACCGAGAAGCGGAGGAGTGGGTGCTTCGGTGCCAGACAAGCTGCTACGTTTATTGGGGACAAGACTTCTGGTTTCACCAAGCCGAAAAATCCCTGCAGCGCGCTGAAGAGTGCCTTTTGCGCTTAGGAGAAGCGGGGAGAATAAAGGTCTAGGAGAAGAGAGACTCTAGAGGTGGAAAAGGGATATCTGGCTCTCGTGCTTCACGCCCATTTGCCTTTCGTCCGGCATCCTGAGTACGAGGACTGTCTGGAGGAGCAGTGGTTCTATGAAGCGGTGGTGGAGACTTACATTCCCCTGATCCAGGTACTTGAAGGATGGGTTCGGGATGGAGTTCCCTTCCGGCTCACACTTTCCCTATCCCCCACTTTGATGGCCATGTTTCTGGATCCATTGCTTCAAAATCGCACTCTGCGGCAGATTCATAAGTTGCTGGAGCTTTCCGATCGGGAAATCAAGAGGACCCGGGGACAGCCCGAATTTCACCGCGTGGCGGAAATGTACCGGGAGCGTTTCGAGAAAGCCCGGGACCTCTATCTGCGCTACGGGAAAAACTTGGTCCAGGCTTTCCGGGAATTTCAGGAAAGGGGAGGCTTGGAGTGCATTACATCGGCGGCCACGCATGGTTTTTTGCCCCTCCTCTCGATCAACAAAACTGCGGTCCGCGCGCAGGTTCGGGTCGGAGTGGAAGAATACCGAAAAGACTTCGGACGGAATCCGTTGGGGATTTGGCTTCCCGAGTGCGGTTATTCCCATGGTCTCGACGAACTCCTGCAAGAGTTCGGGATCCGCTATTTCTTCGTGGAAACCCACGGCCTTCTGCTCGCTGAACCACGGCCTCGCTACGGCGTCAACGCCCCTGTTTATACTCCCTCGGGAGTGGCCGCCTTCGGCAGGGATCCCGAATCTTCCAAAGCGGTGTGGAGTTCCGTTGAAGGCTATCCCGGAGACTTCGACTACCGGGAATTTTATCGGGACATCGGATACGACCTGGACTACGAGGCGATCAAATCCTACCTCCCCGCAGGCGGGATCCGGGCTCATACGGGGATCAAGTACTATCGGGTCACCGGAAAGACGGATACTAAGGAACCTTACGTGCGGTCCCGGGCTCTGGAAAAAGCTGCGAGCCATGCGGGGAATTTCCTGTTTAACCGGGAGAAGCAAATCGAATACCTCTCCTCCGTCATGGACCGCGGGCCCCTTTTGGTGGCCCCTTTTGACGCCGAGCTGTTCGGGCACTGGTGGTTTGAGGGCCCCGAATGGATCGACTTCCTGGTCCGCAAGGCAGCCTACGGCCAGCGGACGATTCGTCTCGTGACCCCCACCGATTACCTGAACCTATATCCTGTGAACCAGGTGTGTTCTCCCGCGGACTCCAGTTGGGGATATAAAGGATATAACGAGGTCTGGATGAACGGCAGTAACGATTGGATCTATCCTCACCTCCATCAAGCCGCCGATCGCATGGTGGAACTGGCCAGGAAATTTCCTTTGGCGCGCGGGCTTCAGCTCCGGGCTCTCAATCAGGCGGCTCGGGAGCTTCTTCTGGTTCAGGCCAGCGATTGGTCCTTTATCATGAAAACGGGGACCACAGTGGACTATGCCACTCGGCGGACCCGCAGCCATCTGACACGGTTTGTGCGCCTGGCCGAGCAAATCCAGGAGGGAAAGATTGAAGATGGCTGGCTTTCCCAACTGGAATCGCAAGATTGCATCTTTCCGGAAATTGATTACCGGGTTTACGGCATCTCTTTCTGACGGAAAGGCCCCCGTCACGGCTTCTGTTTCCCTCTCCCGGAGAGAAAGTAACGGTGTTAAAATAATAACGTTAGGATGCGGAAGGGAGGAGGCGGCTCCATTGTCTGAGCTTAGAAAAGAACCCGTTCTCCAACGCTGGGTCGTGGTTATGAAAAATCACCACCCGCAAAGACTGGAGAGGTGTCCCTTTTGTCCCGGCAACGAGCCCGATACCCCTCCCGAAGTCTATGCAATCCGGCCTGGGTCGAGCAAATCCGACACACCGGGGTGGACGGTTCGAGTCGTGCCCAACAAATACCCCTTTTTGCGCATCGAAGAGGAGCCGGCCAAGCGGGCCTACGGGCTGTACGATCGGATGAACGGCGTGGGGGCCCACGAGATCGTCATTGAAACCCCGGAGCACATCCAGCACTTCGGCACTATGGAGGTTTCCCAACTCGAAGGGGTTCTCAAGGCCTACCGGGCGCGGTTGCTGGACCTACGGCGCGATACCCGCTTTAAGCACATCGTGATCGTCAAAAACCACGGGCCGAGTGTCACCGCTCTCCCCCATCCTCACTCCCACATTGTGGCTTTCCCTATTGTGCCCCGCCGCATTGACGAAGAGTTGAAGGGGACGTTGAACTATTCGCAATTTCACGATCGCTGTATCTACTGCGACATTATCGGACAGGAGAGCAGCCGAAATGAACGAATGATCATGGAGACGGGCCTCTTCGCCTCTTTTATCCCCTTTGCCTCCCGCTACCCCTATGAGACCTGGATTCTTCCGAAGAAGCACGCCAGCGATTTTGGTCAGATCAGCGACGCCGAAATCGCCGATCTGGCCAAGCTCCTACGCGGGGTGTTCTCGTGCGTTCGCACGGCTCTCAGCGACCCCCACTACAGCCTGGCCCTGCACTCCTCACCCTTGCAGGAGCAGCACCGGCCCCAGTACCACTGGCATTTTGAAGTCCGGCCGCGGGTCGAGGTCGTGCACGGGTTTGAGTGGGCCACGGGGCTGTTCATCCACACCATCCCTCCGGAAGAGGCAGCGGCTCAACTGAAAGCAGCGTGTGAAAAGGTGACCAGTTGAGATTTCGCCGGCTGTTGAAGAGGACTCTTCATGCCTGAGCTCAGGAAGGATCCGATTCTAGGGCGCTGGATCATCATCTCCACCGAAAGGGCCGCCCGCCCCAAAGATTTCAAGATCCAGCCGCCTGCAGCGCAGAAAGGAACCTGCCCCTTTTGCCCCGGCAACGAGTCCATGACTCCTCCCGAAATTCTTGCTTACCGGTCTCCCGATTCCCGGCCCAACGCTCCGGGCTGGACCCTGCGGGTGATTCCGAATAAATTTCCGGCCTTGAGGATCGAGGGAAATCTGGATCGAAGCGGGCTTGGAGTTTACGACCGCATGAACGGGGTCGGAGCCCACGAGGTCATCATCGAGACGCCCCGACACGACCTGAATCTCTCCCAAGTGTCGGAGTCGGCGATCCGCGACGTCCTCTGGTCATACCGGGAGCGTCTTGTGGATCTCAAAAAAGATCCCCGCCTGCGCTATGTTTTGATCTTTAAAAATCACGGGGAGGCGGCGGGAGCCTCCCTGGAACATTCCCACTCCCAGCTTATCGCCCTCCCGATCATTCCGCAAACTGTGGCCCTGGAGCTTTACGGGTGCAAGGCTTTCTACGACTACCATGACCGCTGTATCTTTTGCGACATTCTGGAGCAGGAGCTTGAGCAGGGAAGCCGTATCATCGAAAACCAGCCTGCCACCGTGGCGTTTGCTCCCTATGCCTCACGATTCCCCTTCGAGGTATGGATCATGCCGAAAAAACATCTGTGCGGCTATGAGGATGCCACCGCCCTGGATCTCGAAGATCTGGCCAGGACATTCTCAGCCGTCCTCAGACGTCTCGAAAAGGTTCTCGGCTCCCATCCTTACAATCTCATCTTGCACACCTCCGCCATTGACGCTCGCTATCCCCAGACCCCTGATTACTACCACTGGCATTTTGAGATCATGCCGACCTTGACGCGCGTGGCGGGTTTTGAGTGGGGGACGGGCTTTTTTATTAATCCGGTTCTTCCGGAAGAAGCGGCGCGATATTTGCGGGAAGCTTCTCTTTAAAAAAAGCGGGGAAGCAGTCAGCACTCAGCTTGGAACTGGCAGGGCGGATTAAGGAACTACAGACGTCCAGATCTGACAGCTGAGAGCTTCTAAAGGAGACTCGGGTGAGCGAGGTATTGGTAGAAGAGCTTCGACAGCTTCCCGTGTCCCGCCACCAGATCGAAATCGTCGAGCGCAAAGGAATCGGCCATCCGGATTCGATCTGCGACGGGATCATGGAAGCGATTTCCCAGGCCCTCTCCCGCCGGTATCTGGAGCGCTTCGGCTCGATTCTCCATCACAACATCGACAAGGCTCTGTTGGTGGCCGGACAGGTGGAGCGGACCTTTGGCGGAGGCCGGGTCATCCGGCCCATGGAGCTGATCATTGGGGATCGCGCTACCTTTACTGCGGGCGGAGTGCGCATTCCGGTCGAAGAAATTTGCCTGGAGACGGCCAAAACCTGGTTCCGGAAGAACCTCCGTCACGTAAATCCAGAATCCCACGTGAACTATCGGGTCGTGCTGGCTCCCGGATCGGAGGAGTTAAGAGCGATATTCGACCGGCGTGAGAGCACGCTGCCCGGGTCCAATGATACTTCCGCGGCGGTGGGCTACGCGCCCCTTTCCCCGACGGAGACGGCGGTTCTGGAGGTGGAAAGATATTTGAACTCGGCGGGGTTCAAGTCCATGTTTCCCGAGACCGGGGAGGACGTGAAGGTTATGGGATTCAGGCGCCAGGGGGCTCTCCATCTGAACATTGCCATGCCGCTTCTTGCCCCGATGGTGGATTCGGAGTCCGCCTATTTCCGAATAAAGGAAGAGATTCTCAGCGAACTTAACGGGCTCAAGATTGCGGATTCCTTCGAGGCGATGACCTGCTCGTTAAACACTCTGGACCGGCCCGGACATGGTCTGGAGGGAGTCTATTTAAGTCTGCTCGGGACTTCGGCTGAGGATGCGGATTCCGGGCAAGTCGGCAGGGGAAATCGTGTCAACGGTCTGATCCCTCTCAGCCGTCCCGCCAGCGGGGAAGCTGCCGCGGGAAAGAATCCCGTCAGCCACGTCGGGAAGATTTACAATGTTTTCTCCCATTACTTGGCCGCCAAGATCTACAGCCAGATGGAAGGTCTCCAAGAAGTGTACGTGTGGCTTTTGGGAGAGATCGGCCGGCCTGTCAACGAGCCTCAGATAGCGGTCCAACTGGTTCCCGATGAGAGCAAGAGGTTCCATGACCTCTCCGCGGGAGTCGTGGGAATCGTCGAGCACGAAGTCGAAAACCTGGAATCGTTCTGTGCCGACCTGGCACAGGGCCGCTTCTCCATCTACTAGAAGGACTCCGTGATCTGCTTACCAGTGCCAAATGAGTGCGAGCGCATCCTATGGAACTAAGCCGGAAGGAGAAGTTCTCCAACCGCCGTTCCCTGGGTTTTCTTCTGGGAGCATTGGCCTTCTTCGTCCTCCTCTTAATCCTTCCACGACCTTCTGGACTCTCTGCCTCCGGGCAGCGGGTTATAGCGGTCGTAATCACGGTGGTCCTCCTGTGGGCCACCGAAGCCTTGCCGGTTGCCTTGAGTTCCATTCTGGCTCTTGTCTTGTTGGCAACGACCCGGGGAGTAAGCTCCACAGCGGATCTCTTCGCCGGTTTCGCTTCTCCTCTCCCGTATTTTTTGCTCGCCATTCTGGTCATGAGCCAGGCCGTGAGGAAGAGCGGACTTGCCGACCGGATGGCAGGCTGGCTCATTCGAGGTGGAACGGGTCACTCCGGCCGGCTATACCTTAAGCTGTTCCTGTCCATGCCCTTCCTCGCCCTTGTCCTGCCCTCGGCGATCACACGCAATGCGATCCTGATCCCCGCCTACGAGAAAGGATTCCGGCGTTTGGGTCTGGCCCGTGGCGATCCTTTACCCCGCGGCATTCTTCTCTCTCTCGGTGTTTTGCATCCCCTGGCCTCCTCAGCTCTGCTGACCGGTGGAATCAACTCCATGACTACCGCGACTCTCCTGGGTGGGTTTTCGTGGCTGCGTTGGTTTGTGTTGATGGCGCTTCCCTACTGGACCCTGCTTGCCGTGGGCGGGGGTCTTCTGTCTCTTCTTTATCGACAAAAAAAGATGACTCCCCTTGAGAGTTCACGAACTCCAACTGGCGCGGGCCGCCTGTCCCGAACGGAGAGTAAAGTTCTCCTGATCGTAGGTGCTACCTCGGTTCTTTGGTTAACCGACTTCGTGCATGGGCTGAATCCGGTGATCCCGGCGCTGCTGGCGGCTGCCGTCTTGCTGCTGCCATACCTGGGTATCTTGAACTGGAGGGATTTCGAAGAATCCCTGTCCTGGTCCATGTTCCTCGTTCTAGGGGTTTCTTTAACACTGGCCCAGGCGCTGTCTTCCAGCGGTGCAGCGCAGTGGTTTGCGCGGGAGGCGATCCTGGCCCTCTCTGCCAGGGTCCTGGCACCAGAGTGGATCCTGGTTTTCCTGGTGGTCCTGGTGAGTGTGGTGCACCTGACCATTACGAACATGACCGCCTGTATTTCCTTACTGATCCCTGTGGCGGCGACGTTTGGCCGCTCCCTCGGGCTAAACCCGGTGGTTTTGGGACTCATCGTGGGAATCTCGGTAGATGCGGTGATCCTCTACCCGCTGCAGACCACTACGAATCTCATGGCATACCAGTTGGGATACTTTAGTGCCTGGGATGTCTTCAAGGTCGGGGTCCTGATGCTGATTCTCACGGCTCTGGTGGTGGCTTTCCTGGCCGTCCCATACTGGCGGGCTCTCGGGCTGGCCTTGTAGCAGCGCGGCGGGTAACCGGCGCGGTCCGCAGAGCAAGCATTATACCACGAATGTAGACCTTGACGATCTGTCCAATATAATGTACATTGCCGTACAGAATGAAGGAGGGCGATGATATGAAGACTGTTACATTCACGGAATTCCGCAATCGAGCGTCAGAACTGTTTTCGGACGTGGAGGGCGGTGAGGTGGTCATCGTGCTTCGGCATGGGAAACCCGTTGCAGAGATCTCCCCTTACGGGGCGGGAGAAGCCAAGGAACTCTCATGGAAGAGGCCGGGGCTGAGGCTTTCAGCTCGGGGTGTTCATTTGGCAAGAGCCATCCTGGAAGAGCGCGAAGCGTCCTGACATGAAGACGCTGTGTGACTCCTCTGCCTTTGCCAAGCGCTATGTTGATGAGAAAGGGAGCCAGGAGGTCGATAATGTCTGCCGGGCGACATCGGCGCTCGCGCTCAGCGTTGTCTGCGTTCCGGAAATCATCTCCGCCCTGAACCGGTGGGTGCGAGAGAAGCGGCTGTCTCCGCAAGAGTACATCGCGGCAAAGAGCCGGTTGTCAGAGGACGTGGCGGATGCCGTCATTGTCAACCTCACACCTGCAGTCATCGCCAGATCGACGTTCCTGCTGGAAACCAACGTTCTCCGCGCCATGGATGCACTTCATGTCGCCTGTGCGCTGGAGTGGGGGGCAGAACTTTTCGTTTCGTGCGACGACCGCCAGATCAAGGCTGCCAAGCGGGCCGGTCTGCGGACAAGACGTATCGAGACTGGCTAACCGATAAGGATTGAGGAGATCTGAAAGGTCGTTTCAATCCATTGTTCAAGAAGCCCGTCTCGTTTGCACCGATTTTTCAAAAGAGGGGATTGCTTCCGAGGCAGGTGGATGCGGGTCTCTGGAGGAGAAAACGCGGCCTAAAAATCGATGGACGTTCATTTTCCGTTCGTTGTATAAAACGTAGAGAGGGGCAAAGGAGGAAGGGCCATGGAGCGAAGGAAGTTTCTGCTTTCCGTTGTTGTGATCGTGTCGTGCCTACTGCTAGCTGGGACCTCGGTCGTTTCCGCTCAAGAAACCGTCCGCCTGTCCGTGGCCACGGGAGGAACCGGAGGGGTTTATTATCCTCTGGGCGGAGGAATGGCCAAGGCCCTCTCGAAGTACCTTCCGAAGGTAGATGCCACCGCTGAGGTGACTGCCGCCTCGGTGGATAACATTTTGCTCTTGAAGACGAAGAAGGCGGAGCTGGCCCTGGTCATGGCTGATGTGGCTTACGACGGTCTCAAGGGAACGGGCCAGTTCAAGGCGCAAGGTTCGACTACGATCCGCACGGTTGCGGTCCTCTATTCGAATTTCATGCACTTCGTTGCCCTGGAAGGGAAGGGGATCAACAGTGTGGCCGATCTCAAGGGGAAAAGGGTCTCTACGGGAGCCCCGGGGAGCGGCACGGAAGTCAAGTCCCTCAGAGTCCTGGAGGCTTACGGGATCAATCCAGACAAGGATATTCGTCGGGAGCGTCTCAGCGTGGCGGAATCGGCGGG
>DATEAK010000174.1:0-10299 GCA_035288405.1 bacterium
GCTGGCGCGCAAGCCTTCTCTGAGGGCGTTTACCTCATCTTCCGGCAACGGTACGAGAGGCGACCGAACAGCGGGGCTTGAGATCTTGCCCAACAACCAAGTGCAATACTTGTAGCGGATGTGCATGTAGACATAGGGGTCTCGATACACCTGCCGGAAGATCGGGTAAACCCGGTCGTGCAGATCTTTGGCCTTCTTCAAGTCGTCCCGCTGTACGGCTTCAAACATTTCCACGTCGTGCTCGGGAGAAAAGTTCGCCGATCCCGACAGTGCCCCGTCCGGCTTGAGCTGAAACGCATAGTAAAACGTGCGGCCATTGGCAGGGAGGAGGAACACTTTGCGGGGCACGGTGCGCACGGCCCGAACCTCTTCCTCATACTGAGCCACATCCACATTGGTCGCCATCTTGATCGCCTGCACTTGCGGAATCTCACGGCAAATGCGGACCAAAACCTCCGGCTTGTAATAGAACGGGTTGTTGGGCGAGTACTGGAAGAGGACGATGGGCATTTCCGGCACGGCCTCGGCAACTGCGCGAATCTGGGCGATCCCGAAGTCCGGATGACGGTCCGCATGCCAGGCAAACAGCGGAGGCGCACACAGCATCACCGCGTTGGCGCCGGCTTCTTTCGCGTCCACGACCTGCTCGATCAATTCCCAGCTCGGCAGTGAGTGCACCCCCGCCACGACCGGATAGTCGGGGCCCAACACCCGGCGGGCCAGGCGAACAACTTCCATCTTCTCTTCCCGGCGCAACAACTCTCCCTCACCGGCGTGGCCGTTGCAAACCATGCCGGCCACACCCGCCCGCTTCAGCTCAGTAAACAACCGCGCCAGCTCGTCCGAGCGAATTGCGCCGCCGTCGGGCTCGAACGGGGTCACATTGGCCGCGTAAATTCCTCTGAACTCCATTTCCGAATACCCCCCAGTGAAGTTTCTTCCAGCAAACTGCGCCTGCCGACGCAACAGGGTCAGTCTTTAGGTATGTTGAGATGGAATCGTTCGTCCAGAAACCCTTCTCCTTCGTATCCACATTGCCAATCAGCTTCATTTCTTGCTGAGGTTATTCCACAATCACTGGGACCGATGAGCGCACGATTTCAAACACCCACATTCCTTTCCCAAAGCGACCCAGACCCTCTCAAATACTTTTACAGAGGAACCCGGCGACTTTTTATTGCTTCTCACACAGCCCCGGCTCTTTCCGTATTCTCGGCCCGGGTACCTCGTGGTAATTTCAGACGGCGTCTCCTCAGCCCTACCGGGAAAACTCCGCCTCCGCTTTGCAGCCGCTCTTCTTGAGGTAATAGTCCCAGAACCGCTGAAGCCCATTGCTTCGCTCGGAGGGGTCCGACTGCCGCAACATTTCTCGGGCCTTCTGGGATTCCTGCGGAGTTAGATAGCGCGGGCTGCCGATCATCTCCGCGAACACCTGGAGCTGTGCGGCGCGCTCCAGATTCGATGACCGCAGACACGTCTCTTGAAGGCTGGAGCCCACCACCACCGCACCATGGCCCTGCAAAAGCACTGCCGCGTTCTTTCCCAGGCGCCTGGCTAGGCTTTCGCCTTGCTCCCGGGTCGTAATGAGGGTGTCCATATTCGGTGTCAACTCATCGAAAATCGGCGTCCCATCCATGAACGGTCGCGTCGATGAGGACCCCGGGAACGGCCGCACCCCTTTCCCGACCATGGTCAAAACGATGACCATCGGCGAGTGAAAATGCGCCACGGCATGGACATCCGGCCTCACTTGGTAAATGGAAGAGTGAATCACCGCTTCAATGAAGGCAGGACCTTCTCCCTCCATGATCTCCAAGTTCCAGTTCATGGTCAGCACATCAGCCGGTGTCACCAGTCCCGGGCTCATGGCCCTGGGGATCATGAAGCGGTCCGAATCCGGCACCCGGACACTTACGTGACCAAAAACATCGACTACTCCCGTTGCATCGAGAACCCGGGAACCCTCAGCAACAAGTCTCTTCAGTGTACTCAAGTCTGTCGCCATCGTGTCCTCCTCGCAGTGATAAATGCCATTTCGATTGTGCACCCTTCATACCATTTGAAAGCCCTGAGGTCAATCTAGACGGCAGGGTATTCGGGTCGGTGTCGGCAGAAGGGGCGCGGACAGAGGACACCCACGTAGCGTGCCCCTGCATGGTAGTCTTCAGTCCGAGGGGGTAGCCCCCGCAGGCGACATAAGATAGCCGTCAGCAACAGGAATCAGTTTCCTTGGTAATACTTCAGAGCTTCAGGCAGCCAAGCTCGGATCTGCTCCATTCGGGTTTGGGAGTTCGGGTGGGTGGAGAGAAATTCGGGAGGTCTCGATTTATCCTTGCTGGCAGCTTCCATCCTTTGCCAGAAACTAATCGCTGCGCGCGGATCGTACCCGGCCTTGGCCATGAAAATCAGCCCCAGGTGATCCGCTTCCGATTCCTGGGTCCGGCCAAAGGGAAGGATGAACCCCACATTGACTCCGAGCCCGAAGGCCTGGTTCACGCTTTGTACCGTCTGGGGATCTCCTCGCCCAAGAGCCGCGCTGAGACCAACCGCCCCGAGTTGAGCCAGAACACCTTCGCTGACTCTTTCGCCACCGTGGCGCGCAATGGCATGGGCGATCTCGTGACCCAGAACGGTCGCCAGCCCCGTATCATCTTTGGCAACCGGCAGAATTCCTGTGTAGACAGCCACTTTGCCCCCGGGGATACAAAATGCGTTAATTGTCTTGTCCTCAGCAACCACTTTAAATTCCCACTGGTAATTCCTCTTCCCCGTAGCTGCTGCGATTCTCTCCCCAACCCGATGAACAAGTTCATCGGCTCTGGGATCCGTAGAGATCTTGGCTTTTTTCAGAAAATCCTTCCAGGCCGCCTGCCCCATTTTAATTTCCTGTTCCTCGGAAATCAACATAAGCTGGGATCGCCCAGTCAGGGGCACGGTCTGGCAACCGGCGAAAACCAGCAGAATGACGAGAATTGTGAGTACGCCGAACCTCTTTGACGGCATCCGATGACTCTCCTCTTTACCCAGAATCGTATATGCTTCCTTATTATATAACATCACGACACTGTGTTTGTGTCCCGAAGGTTTTCAGAAACCTTCTTGAAAAATCACGTGTTCCACAGACAAACCCAATCCAAAGATACCTTTAAAAAATAGCCTTGGAAGCCCAGGGCCGGACAACACCTTGCTTCCGTGGACAAACCCACCCAAACCCTCAAAATCCGCAGAGTCAAGAAGTACTCACATCGTAATCCCAGAGGGAAAGGGAGTCCGACAGTTCCTCCCCCAACCTTTTCACACTCTTGCGTGGACCGGTCCACCTATTTTCATCTAAAGCAACTTCCCCCCATGCCGTTACGCTCCTCGTGGATCAGAAATGGATAGAAGGAGCCCCCATGAGCCTATTTTCTATGGCCGGCATTGCAAACCTGCCTGCGCAGGGTAACCCATTGCAGGTCAATTCGTTAAAGCAAATTTTACAGCTCGGACCGGTTTCTCTGGTAGTCCTGGCAGTCCTGTTTTTGTTTTCTGTTGCCACCTGGGCGATCATCTACCAGAAGTGGCGTCTGTATCGCAACATGCGCAAATCTTCCATCGAGATCTCAACCCTTTTGTGCGAAGGGGGAGATCTTGAATCATTGACCTCGCGCTGCAGCCAGTTTCCCCTTTCTCCGGAAGCTCAGATGATCCGGACCGCCGCAACAGGAATCGAAGGGAACAGCCCACTTCGCCGGCTCGAACATCTCCTATTCAAGACCGCAGCTCTCGAAATCCGAAAACTGGAAAGTTATCTGGGGTTCTTGGCCACAGCCGGAAGCACCACACCGTTCATCGGCCTTTTTGGAACCGTGTGGGGGATTATGAATGCCTTCAACGGTATCAGCATGCGAGGATCGGCCAGTTTGGCAACCGTGGCTCCTGGGATTTCCGAAGCCCTGATCGCCACGGCAGCAGGCTTGGCTGCCGCCATCCCCGCCGTGATGGCATACAACTTCTTCAGCCGTTGGATTGAAACCGTAGAGGGGGAACTGCGGGACCTGGCCGCCGAGCTTCTCATGGAATACGGCCCACAGCCGATTCAGACCCCCGTTGAAGTCCCTGTGGACAAAACAACCTATTGGTCTCCGGGCAACGGGCGAAAGCGCCGGCGTTCGGATCGGGAAAATTCGAGTGATACGGATTGGAAACATCCCTCCACCCCCGGCAAACCCGAGAGGAGAATGGAATGGTAAGCCTCGGCGGGAGATCCTCGAGAAGGCGACTCCTCGGCGAGATCAACGTCACTCCTCTGGTCGACGTCATGCTGGTCCTCCTGATCATTTTCATGGTCACAGTTCCCATGATGGAACCCGAAATCGACGTACAACTTCCCCGAGGAGATTCATCCAAGGTGAGTTTGGATAAGCAATTGGTCATCACCGTTTCCCGGGACGAGCGAATTTATTTTAACAAACGCAGGCTCACACTCTCGGAACTCGACCTCGCCCTGCGAGCCTTCGGCAAGACCGATCAACCCGTTTATCTGAGAGCAGACGAGCGCGTTCCCTATGGAACCGTGGCAACCATCATGGTCAAGGTAAAGGCTGCTGGAATCAGCAGGCTCGGCGTGGTCACCGAGACTGCACGAGGACACTGACGTATTTCGTGGAAGGGAGTGGCATGGCACTGCCTACTGCTCACATGGACAGCCGGGAAGTTTGGAGTTTGAAGGGATCCTTCGCCGCCTCCTTGGCGACTCACCTGACACTCTTGACGATGATGGTCGTCCTCTCACTAAGCGCCCATCCCCGCCGTTTCATGTTCAGCCCAGTCACCACAGTCAACATGGTTGCAGCCCTGGACACTTTTGCGGCGGACCGGGCCAAGATCGGGAAAAAATTCCAAACGACGGGGAAGAAAGCCCCGGCGGCGATTCGTAAGCCGGCCCCTGATGAAATCCCCCAGCCTGTAGCTACCAGCGCCTTAAAACCAGAGAACTCTGTGAAACCGCCGCCGGCCAAAGCCGAAGAGAAAACCGCAAATCAGGAAACCGCTCAAAAGGACTCCGGCCAGGAATCCCGAGCCCTTTCAGCGGCAACAACCGGTGCAGCTCTGGCGGGGCTCCCGTCGTCTTCCGGGCTATCCCTGGATGCGGCTAACTTCCCTTTCGGCTATTACCTGATCCTCTTGCACCGGCGCATCAGTGAGAATTGGGATCCGGGCTCTCTCGGCATGGAGAAAGCCGATGAAAAGGTCACTGTTTTCTTCCGCGTCCTGAAGAACGGCACTCTCAGGGACGTTCAAGTCGAAGAGGCCGCAACCTCCAATGCGGTGAATCAGGCCGCCCTGAAGGCAGTTACAGGAGGAGCACCATTTCCACCTCTCCCGGGAGATTTTACGGATGACTCACTGGGGGTTCACTTTCTCTTTGAACTCCCTTCAACCATGTAGGGGATGCGCCATGAACCGTTATCTTGCACTTTTCTTAGCCGGGCTTCTGATCCTGACCGGGGCCGTTACCGCCTCGGGAGAGACCAACGTGTATTTGAGACTCAGGGGAGAGGCGGCCTACCGACTGAAGATCGCCGTCGCACCGTTTGCTGCCAATTTCCCCACCCCGGCTGTACACCAGGTAGAAGATTCCATCGAGCGCGTCCTGGAAGAGGACCTGCGCTTCACCACACTGTTTGACCCCCTGGATAACCATCGGTTCATCGCTGAAACGGCCGCCCAGGACGTCCGGGAAGGCACCATTAACTTCCGGGAATGGACCGCTCTGGGAGCCGATCTTCTGATCAAGGGAGAAATGAAACACCCTACCGGCTTGCTGAACTTTGAAGCACAGCTGTTCGATGTGCGCTCCGGAAGAGTGATCTTACGAAAAGTTTATGACAGCCCACCGGAGGCAAGCCGCGATCTCATGCACCGTTTCGCGGATGATCTGGTTTTGCAGCTGACTGGAGCGCCAGGGGTAGCGCAGACCGTGATTGCATATCTGATTGCGACGACAGGAGGCGGGAAGAAAGAGCTGATGATCATGGACTACGATGGTCATGCCCCCCGGCAAGTCACCTCCGAGAGAAGCATTGTTCTGACGCCAAGCTGGGCTCCCGACGGCAAGGGAATCACCTTCACGAGTTACTCCGCCGGAAACCCCGACCTCTTCCACCTGGATCTGGCCTCTGGAAAGAAACTGCTTCTCTCCGCAAAGCCCGGGCTCAACACCGCACCGAGCTGGTCTCCGGACGGCAAGCGCCTCGCACTCGTACTGTCCCGTGACGGCAACTCCGAAATCTACACAATGGACGCCAATGGAAAAGATTTACGGAAGCTCACGGACTCACCCGGAATCAACACCTCGCCGGGCTGGTCCCCGAACGGCAGAGAATTCGTTTTTACCTCCGGCCGCGAGGGAACTCCCCAGATTTATCTGATGGATGATTCCGGCAAAGGAGTCCGCCGGCTCTCCCAAGGGACAAACTATGCGGATTTGGCTGCCTGGTCACCGAGGGGAGATCGCATTGCCTTTACTATGCGCAGGCAGGGACTTTTTGACATCTTTGTCCTGGATATGACCAGCGGGCAGCTTTTTCAACTTACCTCCAAAGCAGGAAACAATAAACACCCAAGCTGGTCGCCCGACGGGCGTCACATTGTCTTTGGCTCCACCAGGTCGGGTAGACCCGACATTTACGTCATGCACATGGACGGCTCCGGAATCCGGCGCTTGACCTTCTCAGGCAAGGCAACAAGCCCGGCATGGTCGCCGCGGGTCGTTTCCAAAGAGCGCGTTCTGAAAGAAGGCCCGGAAAAATCCAATGACCGGAAAGGAGGAATCGCAGCGAGTCGATGACAAAACAATCAAGTCTTGAACTCAAAGATAGGAGGAAAAGAAAGTGAAGAAGAAAATGTTTTGGTTGATGGCCATCGTAGGAGTCCTGGTTCTGGCTGCGGGTTGCAGCAGCACCTCGACACAGGTAAAGAAAGACAGCAGCACCTCGACAGAGCTAAAGAAAGACAGCAGCATGGCAGGGGCAGGGCAGGATTCCTGGAGTAGCTCTGACGGGAGCCGCACGCTGGGAGGCGGCCGCGGAATGGTCTTTGTGGATAGCGGGGCCTTGCAGCGGATCTATTTTGAATATGACAAAGCCGAGCTGATGGATGTGTCCAAAGAAGTTCTCAGAAAGAATGCGGAATGGCTCAAGATCAATCCCAAAGTCGCGATTCGCATTGAAGGACATACGGATGAGCGCGGCACCGAGGAGTACAACCTGTCCCTGGGAGAACGCCGGGCTCTGTCGACACGGGAATTCCTCGTCTCGCTGGGCGTGGATTCATCCCGGATCTACACCATCAGCTACGGTCTGGAACGCCCGCTGGTTGAAGGTCACACGGACGCGGCCTGGTCGAAAAACCGGCGCGCCGAGTTTACAGAAAAGGCCAACTAAAGAGTTCCGAGGGGAGGGAAACTCATTCCCTCCCCTCTCCTTTTTCCACCAAAGCCACTTCCTCCCGGAGTTCCTCGCCACCTGCTTCTCCTTTCTAAGAAGTCAACGACTCCCCAGATTCTTGAACCCGAATTGAACCAATTTGCCAGCCGGGTCTCTGGTTTGCTATCATCATCTCCAGCATGGGAAGAAAGGGGGGCGACGATGAATTCCAATAAGCCAGGGTCCGAGCCTGAACAGGGTCCTTTTTTCCCCCCTTTTGAGGCTCTCGGAAAACTCAAGAAGGAAGATTCCCGGAAAAGCCAAGCTCGGCGGCAAAATTCTCCCCCGCCACCGCCTCTCAAGAAATCCCCGGATACCGAAGAAGAGGATTCCCTTCTCTTCAAGAGGGCCATGTCTGATGTAACACCGATTTCTTCCCGGGGACCGGACCGGGTCGAGAGTCCGCCTCCACCTCTGCCTTCTTCCCGAGCCAATTCCGAGCAATCAGAGGTCATCGCAGCACTCTCGGATTTGGTGGCCGGGAAAGGGGAGTTTTCTCTCAAAGACACGCCGGAGTACATGGAAGGAATCGCTCCCGGCATTGACCCACGCCTGGCTTGGCGGCTTCATAACGGGGACTACTCGGTGCAAAGACACCTGGATCTGCACGGGTTCACCGTGGAAGAAGCCCACAAAGCCGTCCTCTCCCTGTTTGACGAAGCGGTTCGATCCGGATACCGCTGTCTTCTCCTCGTCCACGGACGCGGACTGAACTCTCCCGACGGCAGAGCTGTCCTGAAGGAGCAAGTCAAACTGTGGCTCAGTCGCGGCCGCCTGGCCCGCCATGTACTCGCGTTCGCCACGGCCAGGCCTTGCGACGGCGGGAGCGGAGCGGTTTACGTGCTGCTCCGAAAATCCCGCTTCCATCAATCCAAGTCCCGATGAACCTTCGGTTCCAGCGTTCCTGCCGATCCCTGCAAGGGAAGGTTGTCCTGATCACCGGTGCCTCCAGCGGTATCGGACGGGAAACCGCATTGGCCTTTGCGCGTCGCGGGGCCCGACTTGCCGTGGCGGCCCGTCGTCAACATCTCCTGGAGTCGCTCGCGCATGAACTTGATTCTCTGGGCTGCGATACCCTGTGTGTACCCGTAGACGTTTCGAATCCGGCTCAGATCCACCATATGGTCCACAGAGTCCACCAATACTTTGGAAGATTAGAGATCCTGATAAACAACGCGGGCTTTGGTCTGGCGGCTTCCCTGGAGGAAACGACTCCCGAGGAAATGTCCAGAATTTTTGCAGTCAATACATTCGCGGTATTTCACGCCATGTTGGAGGCAATCCCGCTCATGCGCCGGAGCGGATATGGGCACATCATCAACGTGGCTTCTTCCGTGGGACGACGCGCCATACCCTTCTGCGGAGCTTACAGCGCCAGCAAGTACGCTCTCGTCGGATTATCGGAATCCCTGCGCGTCGAGCTGGCCGGCAGCGGAATCCATGTGAGCACGGTTTTTCCCGTGCGCACAGAAACTGAATTCTTTTCTGTCCTCGTGAACAAAATGGAGAACCCTTACAGCGGCATGGGACCTCTTCAGCCAGCCGCCCGGGTCGCCGAGGCCATCGTGAGCTGCGCCCGGCACCCCCGGGCTGAAGTTCTCCCGTTTCCCTGGCTGCGGCTCGCCATCATCTTGAACGCCATATCCCCGCGCCTCGTCGACGCCATTTTAACCCGAGCCATCCGCTTAAAATAGAGCACAGGAAGCTTTCAGCAGTCATCTACAAAAAATCCCCGGCAAGACATCGAGAGGGTTGTGAAGAAGAGACCGGGCTGCCCCCCCAGGCGACATAAGGGGTTGCGCGGGAGAGACCTTCCAATCCGGCCGAAACGACTTGCGTCGCAAGCCCTTCACGAGCCGGGTACCCATCCTGGGTGTGGGCACCCCCGAGGATCCCTGACTGTACGTCACTTCCGCGATGAGAAACAGAGGGATGGCAAAGCCATACACGGCGCGAGCCCGGTGGGCTATAATGAAAGTACTATGTCCGAGATGCCGTACTGCCAAAACCCATTCGTCACCAAACGCCGCAAGACGCGGGTGGTCCCGGTCGGAGATGTGGGTGTGGGGGGCGACAACCCGATCCGCATCCAGTCCATGACCACGACCGATACCCTGGATACTGCCGGCACTGTGGCCCAGATTATCTCCCTGGTGGAAGCCGGATGCGAAATCGTGCGCCTCACCGCCCCCTCCATTGATGAGGCGGAAAATCTCAAGAACATCAAACGGGAGTTGAAAAGCAGGGGAATTCGGGTTCCCCTGGTGGCCGACATTCATTACACTCCCAACGCCGCTCTGAAAGCCGCCGAGTTTGTGGAGAAAGTTCGGATCAATCCCGGGAATTACGTCGATCGAAAGAAGTTCTCCGTCCACCAATACACGGACGACGAATACGACCGGCAATTGGAAAGGATCGAGGAGAAGTTTCGTCCCCTGGTTCTCAAAGCCAAGCAGTACGGTGTGTCTTTGCGGATCGGCACCAATCACGGCTCCCTCTCGGACCGGATCATGAATCGCTACGGAGACACTCCGGCCGGCATGGTAGAATCGGCCTTGGAATTCGTACGTATCTGCGAGCGTCATGGCTTCCAGGACATCATTCTTTCCATGAAAGCATCCAACCCGCAGGTTATGATTCAAGCCTACCGCCTGCTGGCTGCCCGCATGAATGAGCTGGGAATGGACTACCCCTTCCACCTGGGTGTAACGGAGGCAGGAGACGGCCCAGAGGGAAGAATCAAGTCGGCCATCGGCATCGGCTCGCTTCTGGCGGATGGAATCGGCGACACCATTCGCGTTTCCCTCACCGAAGATCCGGTAGCCGAGAT